>DMSR01000356.1 GCA_003457145.1 Bacillus sp. (in: firmicutes) | reverse complement strand
AGTTTAAATGGAAACGTCCTGCCTGAAGACAATTATGAAATGCAATCAATGGTTTCTTATTTAGAGTGGCTAGCAACTGGGAAGAATCCAGAGGTTGAATGGTATAATGTTAAAGGTGTAAAAACCCCTAAAATTCCATTATTAGACAGAGCAGCAGACCCGGTTAAGGGTGCAGCAATCTTTCAGGAGCAATGTGCTAAATGTCACGGAACTAACGGACAGGGCGAGTGGGATTCTAGCAAAGAAAGATTTAAGTTTCCTCCCCTTTACGGGAATGACAGCTATAATACAGGTGCAGGTATGCATCGGAATATTACAGCTGCTCAATTTATCAAAGCTAATATGCCTTATGGAAATGCCTTTTTGACAGTTGAACAATCCTTTGATGTAGCAGCTTTTATTAATTCACAGCAACGACCTGAAAAAGCAAATTTGCATTTGGATTGGTCTGTTGACTATACCAAGAAAAACGTTGATGCACCATATGGACCATATTATCCCGACACCTTCCCAGCTGAACAATTTAAATATGGACCATGGCAGCCAATTATTGATGCAAGAAACTCTTTAAATTGATACAAAGAGCACTGAAGTTTCATTGTTGAAAACCAACACGTCAAAATGGATACACAGTGATAATGAGCAAGACTGTGATAACAGGTTTGCTTAACAAAACGAAGTTGAATAATAAAGTTTACGGCAAACAGTAAGGAAGGGGTTTATCATCCCCTTCCTTTTGCCGCTACTTTATGAGTTAAAATATTTCCGGGCAATCCAAAAAGCAACCACCTGTTTAATCATCTCACCTCCATAATAACAAGGTATTCTTGAAGGGAGACAATTGTATGGATGGTAATCAGGGAGTTAAGAGAATTGGTCTAAAAAAAGAAAACCAACAACTCTTAAGATAATAAATAAGTAAATACATCTGGTATGCGCTTTTTGAAGGATTGATAATTATGTAAGGCACCATCTACAAGCTTAACTTCTGCTTTGATTCCTTTTTGTTTGATCATTTCATGGATGGCTTTATTAGATTGAAGGAATAGCTCAGAGATTCTTTCCTCCTCGGGAACTTCCTTGATACCACAATCTAAATAGATCTTTTCAACCTCTGTTAGGTCCGCAGCTTTTAACATCTCCTCCAGTTCCTCCTGGTTTCGGTAAAAAGCGGACGAAACACCAGCTATTCTTTTAAAAATATATGGGTAAGTACATGCTGCATACGTTGTGATCAGCGCGCCAAGGGAGATTCCCGCCATATATGTTTCATTTTTGTCAGTACGATATTTCTCGTCTATCAGCGGTTTCAGTTCGTTCACGATAAACTCAACATATTCCTTGCCTTTTCCTCCCGTTGTACTTCGCTTGCCAAGAACCCTGGAACAGAATTCCCCATCCCTCCACGGGCAATATTCATTCAATCGTTCTTCAGGGTTCTGATCAATCGCAACGACCATGAGCTCCACTTTATTCTCTGCCAAGTAATCATGCAGCTCAAGCGACACACCGCCAATTGCTTCCTCACTGTCAAATACATTCTGGCCATCATGCATGTAGATTACTGGGTATCTCTTACCCATAACATAATAGTCAGCAGGTAAGTAAATTCTAATTTTACGTTTTTGACCAAATAATAACAGATTAATAGTTTCTATCATATAGGGATCACTCTTTTCCAAATTCTTAATTAATAGCTTATTTTACCTTGGAGGGTAACTTCATCCCTCACAGTTGAAAAAACTGAAAACTGCGCGCGATTATACCAGTTGAAGTCTAAATAATAGAGGTTGGATTCGTTTTAATCCCGGTTTCAGATATTTAATCACTGTTTCATCTGATTTAATCCCGGTTTCAGGAAAAATAATCCCTGTTTCACTACATTTCATCCCTGTTCAGCCAAATTCAACCCGAGATTTGCTGACATTCTACCTAGTATAAATTCCATCAATTATTTCACCGAAGCTAGCTGTTTTATCACTAATCTGCGGAAAGATGCTCCCAACAGAAGGTGAATCTACATATCGGCTGAACCAGTTTTTTCTATGCAAAAAAATCCTTAAAGTGTGAATCCAAGTATTGCTGACCCTACGATTTGAGGTATAAAAATTCAATTCAGAAGCTTTTAATACAATTTCAAGCATTTTATTACCTATTACTTTCGTTCCTCTTCTTTCTTCTCATTTCCCTTAATAAGTCGTTTAGATTCAAGTGATGAATTAATTCTTCACGGGTTTTTTCTTTTCCTTTCAAACCAAAATAGTTATCCCAATTAAATGATGAATCATACCAATCGTTACTTGCCCAATTGGTAGGGGTTCGCTGTTCGACCAGGAGTTGAAGAGCCAATTCTTTATCTCCTGGATCAAACCATTCATCTTCGAGCTCTTCATCGTCGATAAAAGAAGCTTCCCAATCATCATTATCGAATTCAAGATGAAAAAACTGAAAACCGAAATCCAGCTTTTCTAACTTTTCTATTTCAGCCATTTCTTCATATGTTACCCCGTATGCAGCTCCGCCATCAGTGTATCCAGCAATGAAAGCAAAGGTTTCATCAGATTCAAAATCAAATTCTAGCTCTTCCATTTTCGGTTTTCTTTGTCTGTGTTTTTCTTGTCTTCTTTGTTTATCTTTCTTTGTCTTCTTTCTTTGTTTCGCCAATTATATCTCCTACCGATCTTATTCAACTGTCAGCCAATACGCGGCTTCTTGCTTCTCTTCTTCTGAAAGAAGGTCTAGTTCTCTTCTCACCTCGAGGACCAGCAAGAAGTCGTCCCAGCCATTATGATTAAACATGGACCATATCTTATGATTTACTTTATGAAATCCATGTATTTTAACAGGTAAATCATAATAAGGCAGATCCCCATTTTTCAGCGGAAGAAAATACTCGAACAGACTCTGAAGTTCACCATTAGTCACCTTTTTGTGGCTTGCGGCCGACAATTTCCCGATTCTTTTGCCACTCCGACTTTGATGATTTTTCCATCCTCATCTATACTCCACCTTATCGAGCCTGACTTTTGACTAATTTCTTCAAATTTACCATATTCCTGTTTCGCTATGAAGCCCTGTCTTCCTAGTTGGGTAGATAAAAAACCCACTTAAAGGAGGGATTTTCACAGGCGGATATACAAAGAAGCACAGGGTTCCCTATGCTTCTGCTGTTTGTTGATATTAGGCTTTAATTTTGTATTATCAACCTTTATTTTTCACTATTGTTATCTTGCAATTTCAATCTCTTGTACCTTTTTTTCTTCAAGAAAATTACCAATAAACCAGTTCTTGCTCTACTAAACCGAGTGTTTGTGCTGTTGATCGATTAATTTCCTGAAAAAGCTCTGGGTGTTCCAACAGTGACACATTATAAGATGGGATCATTTCTTTAATTTTCTTCTGCCACTCAAACATTTGCTCTGGAAAGCATTTTTCTAATACTTCAAGCATGACGTGAACGGCGGTTGAGGCACCTGGTGATGCGCCTAGCAATGCGGCTACTGATCCGTCTGCGGCGCTAATAACCTCGGTACCGAATTGGAGTGTTCCTTTTCCTGCCTCGGTATCTTTGATAACCTGGACACGCTGTCCGGCTACTACTGTTTCCCACTCTTCACTTTTAGCGTTTGGAACGAATTCTCGTAATTCTTCCATCCGCTTTTCATGGTTCAACATGACTTGCTCGATCAGGTATTTCGTCAATGCCATTTCTTTTGCGCCTGCTGAGAGCATCGTCAGGACATTGTTCGGTTTCACGGAACTGACCAGATCCATATTT
>DMSR01000116.1 GCA_003457145.1 Bacillus sp. (in: firmicutes) | reverse complement strand
TAAAATTAAAGCAATTTTTAATGGGGAAGGGTGAAGTATATGTTTTTACCTTCATTTCAGCTTGCAGGAAAGACGGCAATAGTGACAGGGGCCGGACGGGGAATTGGAAGAGCGCTTGCAATCGGCCTTGCGGAAGCAGGTGCCGATGTAGCATTACTGGCACGGACGGAGGAAGACCTTAGAGGGACTGCTGCCGTGATTAGTGAGTTAGGCAGAAAGTCGTTAGTGCTGCCGACAGATGTGACTGAAAGNNAAAGGGATCATGTACATAAGGCAATTGCACAAGTAAAGTCTGAATGGGGAATAATCGATATCCTTGTTAACAATGCCGGAATGAACATTCGTTCTAAGGCTTTGGAAGCAACGGATGAAGAATGGCAGACAATTGTTGACACAAATTTGAAGTCAGCGTTCATGATGTCCCAGGAAGCAGGAAATATCATGAAAGACCAGTCATCCGGAGGGAAAATTATCAATATTTCATCTGTTGCCGGCCACGTCGCATTAAGGACGGGAGTCGTATATGCTGCAACCAAAGCAGCCCTGATACAAATGACAAAGGTGCTCGCCATGGAGTGGGGAGAATACGGAATAACAGTGAATGCAATTGGGCCCTGGTACTTTAAAACGCCTCTTACCGAAAAACTATTGGCCGATGAAACGTATGTGAATGAAATTCTTTCAGTCACTCCGTTAAAAAGGATCGGCGAATTGCCGGAGCTTGTAGGACCAATCGTGTTCTTGAGTTCTGATGCTGGTAACTATGTCACTGGTCAGACGTTGTTCGTTGATGGCGGTATGACAATCCATGGTTTTTAACTTCCTTGTCAACTGGTAATCATTTAATAATGTATCTGATGCTGATGCCGATGTATAATGAAATTGCACAGCAACTCCTTCAAAACGTTAGGCTTTCTCCTTATGGAGGAAGCCTTTTTTTCGTTGGGCCGCACAAAATTATTTTCGCATTTGTTTGTCTGTATACTCTTCGGGTAAATGGAAAAAGTAACCGTACATATATGTGAGGAGAGTAGCTATATGCCAAGAATCATTTCTGCAGCAGAAGCTGTGCCGCCATATTCAATCGAACAAGAAAAGGTAATGGATTTTTCCGAAAAAATATTTAGTGAATCCTTCAGTGATATAAAGAGGCTGCTGACCGTATTTCAAAATGGTCAAATCGAGAAACGCCACTTCGCTAAGGATCTAGACTGGTTTGAGCAGGACAGGACTTTTGAAGAAAAAAATAATGCTTATATTGAGGCTGCCGTTGAACTTGGGGCTGCGGCGATTACAAGCTGCCTGACAAGCAATGAATTTCTTAAAAAAAGTATATCCCTTGAAGATATAGATGCAATTTTCACGATTACCAGTTCTGGATTAGCGACACCAAGCATTGAAGCAAGAATTATGAATATCCTTCCATCTTCCCAATATACTAAAAGGATCCCTATTTGGGGGTTGGGATGTGCAGGAGGAGCATCTGGCCTATCAAGAGCACATGAATTCTGCCTGGCTTATCCAAAGTCAAAAGTACTTGTCCTTTCTATAGAATTATGCAGTCTGACCTTTCAGCGAAATGACAGGTCAAAAAGCAATTTAATAGGCACATCTTTATTTGCAGATGGTGTTGCGTGTACGCTCGTTTGTGGTGAAGAATCAGGATATGAAGCTTATAGTAAAAGGGCTGCATCTCCAAGGATCATTGGAACCCAATCGACAACCATGCCAGATTCATTGAATGTAATGGGGTGGGAGATTAAAAATGATGGACTTTACGTTGTTTTTTCAAAAGACATCCCATCGATAATAGAGAATTGGCTCCAGCCGAATGTTGTAAGATTTTTAACTGAACACGGTGTTAGTGTAAGAAACCTTGATCATTTCATTGCCCATCCAGGCGGAAGGAAGGTTCTGGAAGCCTATGTTTCTGCATTGCAATTACCAGAAGCAATGATTGATGTCTCATTAAATGTTTTGAAGGAATATGGAAATATGTCATCTGCAACTATATTGTATGTACTAAAGCGGTTCATGGAAAAGGCAGAAAAAGGCGATCTTGGGTTGGCAGCTGCACTAGGACCGGGTTTTAGTTCTGAATTGCTTTTGATGAGGTGGGAATAATATGGCATTCTTCTTTTTTGTTGGGTTCATCATAATTCAGAGGCTATTTGAATTGTCAGTGGCAAAAAGAAATGAAAAATGGATGAAAAGCAAAGGAGCCATTGAATTTGGACAAAGGCATTATCCTGCAATGGTTCTTATTCATACTGCTTTCTTTATTGTCTTCATCTTCGAGGTTATGTCTCTAGAAAAGGGTTTATCCAGTTACTGGCCGGTATTGCTTTTCTTGTTTTCAGTGACACAGGCTATGAGGATCTGGGCATTGTCATCTCTTGGAAGGTTCTGGAATACAAAAATCATTATTCTGCCGGACGCTGATGTTGTAAAAAAAGGACCTTATAAGCTTATTAAGCATCCTAACTATTTAATTGTGACGGCAGAATTATTGATTATTCCACTTATGTTCAATGCGTTTATCACATTAGTCCTATTTACACTATTGAATATATTGATTCTCTCAATTCGAATTCCAGCTGAGGAGAATGCCTTGCGGGAAATGACAAAGTATGAAATGGTCTTTAAAAAACAGGGGCGATTCGTTCCGAATTTGTTAAATAAGTGTGACAATTAGGGAGAATCCGTTGAAAATGATAATCAGTAGTGATACACTTTCCTTAAAGATGAAAATAGTTCTCAGTTAATATCGAACTCCAAGGATGGTGTTATCAGTGGTTTCATTGTTAGTTGTGTCAACTGTTGCCGTTTATTCCGTACTCATGAAATACGTGTTAAGCCATGTGCTTAAACCACATTGAAAAATCATATTCTCAATTAGAGTGAACCCGGACCTTGGTCCGGGTTTTTTGTTTTCTTAATTCCTGGATTTAATGCCTCTTTCTTTGAACAGCCTCTCAAAAAAGACCGGGAGCCTACAAAAGTCAGGGGGTTAGTGTTATTCGTAAGGTAACAATCAATACGATAGCAGCCTTTGGAAAAACTGCCTGATGAAATAATAGGAAAAGCGCGAAAAATCATTTAAAATAAAGTTATTCACAAATTTGTAACAAGGAGTAAAAAGAATGGGCCAGACAGCTGCACAGCAAGATTATAAACTACTTGGAAAAATAGTATCACTTTATAAACTGATGAAAACCAATAATGATGAAGATACAGCTGAAAAGGTAAGGGAGCTGGGACGGAAATCGGTCGAAGAGGAATTCTCCATCGCTTTTTGCGGGCACTTTTCTGCTGGAAAGTCAAGCATGATCAATAGACTCATCGGCGATAATATCCTGCCTTCCAGCCCGATTCCGACTAGTGCGAATTTAGTCCGGATAAAATCTGGTGCTGAATATGCCAAAGTCAGCTTTAAAAGCGGAGGGTCGCAGCTATACCCGGCTCCTTATGATTATGAAACTGTTAAATCATATTGCAAAGACGGGGACCAGATTCAGGAAATTGAAATTAGCCACAATGGAGCCGAATTCCTGGAAGAGGCAGTTATCATGGATACACCGGGAATCGATTCGACTGATGATGCTCACCGAATTGCTACGGAATCAGCACTCCATCTGTCCGATATCGTTTTTTATGTCATGGATTACAACCATGTTCAGTCTGAATTGAACTTCATGTTTACCAAGGAATTGACGGGTGCTGGAAAAGAACTCTATCTAATTATTAACCAAATTGATAAACATCAGGAAGCAGAGTTGTCCTTCCGCCAATTTAAGGAAAGCGTGGAAACTTCTTTTGCAGGTTGGGGAGTAAAGCATTCTGGCATCTTTTACACATCTTTAAGAGACGAAACTTCTCCGAATAATCAATTTAAAGAGCTTCGTGCCTTCATTATTGACCGCAAGAGCAAAAGGAAAGACATCCTGCCAGGCTCCATTTTCAGGTCATTGGAAAAACTGTCTGAGGACCATCTGATGCACCTGCAGCAGAATGACGAAGAAAATTTACGAGTTTTTGAATCCTTCCTCGAAGGACTTTCTGAAAAAGAGCGTGAG
>DMSR01000083.1 GCA_003457145.1 Bacillus sp. (in: firmicutes) | reverse complement strand
TGGAAGGGAGGGAGGGAAAAATGAGTCATGATACGATCGGAATCGATGCCGGTGGTTCCCTTATTAAAATTGCCTTCGAAGAAAATGGAAGGATACGATTTAGAAAGTACTCTATTGAAGATGTGGACGGGGCAATGAGCTGGATGAGAAACTTTTCAGCGAATAAAAAGATCGTCCTTACAGGTGGAAAGGCTGGAATGCTAAAGGCTAAATACTTTCCAGATGCCGAGGTGATTGATGAATTCACCGCTGCCTGTGAAGGTGCAAAATTTTTAATGCAAAAGAATGAACTTCATATCGATGATAATTTTCTGCTTGTCAATGTTGGCACAGGTACTTCCTGGTTCCATATTAAAGGGGATAAGTTTGAACGGATCCTAGGCAGCGGGGTTGGCGGAGGAACTCTTATAGGGCTGGGAAGTTTGCTTGCCGGAGTCAGTGAGTTTTCAGAGCTAGTCAAGTTGGCAGCGAAGGGAAACAGGGGAAATGTTGATCTGTTAGTAAAGGACATTTTTCATCCCGGAGAGCCACCGATTCCAGGAGAATTAACGGCCAGCAATTTTGCAAAATCAGCACTCATAACTGAAAGTTCTAACTCGGATAGGATGGCAGCTGTCATTAATATGATTTCTGAAACGCTAACCCTATTGACAGTGCAAGCCGCTGCCCTCAAACAAACAAAGAAAGTAATTTATATTGGCAGCACTCTTGCGGGTAATAAACCGTTACAGAGCAGTCTTGATTTCTATGCTGAAATGTCGGGAATCGAACCGGTATTTCTTCCTGATGGAGAGTACAGCGGGGCTATTGGAGCAAAAAAGTTTTAATTCCGTCGCTTGAACTATTCGGATTTTAAAGTTAGAGTATTTCTATAGATAACTGCTTTTTTCGTTGTTGGCCAATAGGCCTTTTTTTTGGAAATAACCAATTTATACGAAAAAGGTGCAAACAAAAAAGAAGGTGTCAGGGATTTGACTAAAAGGTATTTTACGATTGGAATGGCAGGACATATTGACCACGGAAAAACGTCATTGACGAAAGCATTAACAAACGTGGATACTGATCGACTGAAAGAGGAAAAAGAACGGCAAATTTCAATCGAACTTGGATTTGCTCCATTATATGAGGATGACGATCTGCAAATTTCTGTTGTTGATGTGCCAGGACATGAACGTTTCATTCGTCAGATGATTGCTGGCGTTGCAGGGATAGACCTGGTTGTACTAGTCGTTGCTACAGATGAAGGAGTCATGCCTCAGACACGTGAGCATCTTGATATTCTTGGTTTTCTGGGTATCCGAACTGGAATTATTGCAATCACTAAAATAGACCGGGTTGAAGAAGAGTTCGTTGAATTAGTAAAAGACGATATTTTAGGAGAGCTGGAAGGGACTGTTTTTGAAAACGCTCCATTCATGATGGTTGATAGTCTTTCAAAAAAAGGAATAGACGAATTGAAGCTGTTAATCATCCAGACATTGAAAGAACAGGAAATGCGTGATGCCAAAGGAGCATTTCGACTTCCAATCGACCAAGTATTTACTGTGAAAGGACAAGGTACAGTTGTCAGGGGAACAGTGTACGAAGGAACAGTTGAAGAAGGACAGTTATTGAAAGTCCTGCCAGATGGGATTGAGGTTCGCGCACGTCAGTTGCAGGTCCATCACAAGCCAGCAAAAATGGCTTTTGCAGGACAGCGAGCAGCAATCAATCTTTCAGGTGTTTCAAAGGACGATCTGGAGCGAGGCGAGGTCCTTGTTTCATCCGATCACTTTATTGTAACGAATACGATTGACGTTGCAATCAGGATAGTAGAGGATTTAGATCATCTGGTCAAACAGCGGACACCGATTAAATGTCATATAGGAACAGCAGAAGTAATGGGACGAATTGTGTTTTTTGACAGAAATGAATTAAAAGAAGAGAACGGAGAAATTCTCTGCCAACTGCGGCTGGATGAAAAAATTGTAACGAAGCGTGGAGACCGGTTCATCGTCCGCAGGCCAAGCCCTCAGGAAACGATTGGCGGCGGCTGGGTCATAGATCCCCGCGGAAACAAGTACCGATTTGGCCAGCAAACAATTGAAGAGCTGGAAAAGAAAAAGGTAGGAACTCCTATTGAAAGAATCAATGCGGCCTTGTATGAAGCGAAAAGCCTGGATATAGCTGAGTTAATCAAACGGACAGCTCTTGATGAGGAAACACTTAAGACAAATTTGGAAGACGAGCAATTTGTCCGAATATCCAGCAAGGAATTCACACTTACCTCACTAGTTGGTGTCATCGAGGATGATGTCAGAGACCGGCTGGAAGATTTTCATGGAGAAAGTCCAATGCGGCCGGGCTTCAATAAAGCCGAGCTGCTTCAGGCCATGCAAAAGATGTTACCTAAACCCCTGCTTGAATTTATTATCGATAACGGAATCAATAAAGGGATTTTCGCAAGGAAGGAGCAATACATCCGCCTTTCTGGTTTCCAGCCCCATGTGCCCAAAAGTTG
>DMSR01000532.1 GCA_003457145.1 Bacillus sp. (in: firmicutes) | reverse complement strand
AGCAACCCTAGGTACAGATGGAAGCTCTCCCAATTATTCACTAGTGAGTTATGCCCATAAACCTGTTAGCCTTGTATATGGCCTGTTTTTATTCCTAAAAAAAACAAACAGGAGGTTTTGCAATGAATAAAATCTATACTTTAGTGATGACAATCTCACTAATAATTGGCTCTTATACTGTTTTTCCGACAGATCACTTAAACGCTCAAACTAAGGATTCTGGTCAAAATGCTGATACTATGACATTAAAGAAAACTGGGATCGACAAAAAAGAATCCCAATCATTAGATGCACGATTTATTAATGAAGCTGAAAAGAAACTGCTTGCCCGTCTTGTCCATGCTGAAGCAGAAGGTGAGCCATTTGTCGGTAAAGTCGCTGTAGCAGAAGTTGTGCTGAATCGCGTAGAACATGAAAAATTCCCGGATACAATAGAGGAAGTTATTTACCAAAAGAACGCGTTCGAACCGGTCCAAAACGGTTCAATCAATGAACCTGCTAATAAAGAATCCATAAAAGCAGTTGAGGAAGCATTAACAGAACAGCAACATGAAGAAGAGCTGCTCTTCTTTTATAATCCTGACACAGCAACTAGTGACTGGATTTTCAGCCGTGAAGTGATTAAGACAATCGGCAATCACTCTTTTGCAATTTAGAAGTGCGAACAGCTGGATGCTGTGCGCTTCGTTACATATTTCTTACAAAACCAAATTGGCATATCAATTAGCAGTCCAGTTCTTAATTGAATTGGACTGCTTCTTTTTATGGATTTTTAAGAAGAAAAGAAAAATGCACAATCATTCGAAAGCTCTTTTTATAAGAGAGAAATTATTATCAATGTAAGAAATGGAATTTCTTATCATTCAACTTCTTCTCTTATTTTATTCTTATCCTCTTTATTTTTCATGAATGGAAGTTCCTTTCCGTTTATGACAGCCAGAATAATTATAGGTGCCAAGATATTAAAGGCCATAACAATAATAACCATAGTCCAAATAAACCACTTTGTATTTAATACATTTATATAAACCCATAAATGATAAAGATCCAATTTGTGTATCCCCTTATTTTAGATTCCTACTATATTTTCTCCCTATTACTCCTATTTGAAACGCCCAGTAGTCTGTGGTCGAAAAAAGAAGTACCACCAGACGAACACAGTTGTGAGGAATGTAAAATCTACTACTCCTGAATAGTTCATTCGTTTTATGTTAATAAAAGGAAGAAACGCGAACTTTATAAATCAGAAAAAGGGGCTTGCTTATGTCATCCTTACATGAAGAATTGAAAAAGCCACTTACCAGTGATATTGAAAATAATATAAAGACTGTAGAGAATGTACTTTCTAAAAATATAGATGTGATAAAACGTGATTTTTTCTTTCATGCAAGTAAAAGCATATCTGGAGTATGTTTTTATACCGATGGGCTTGTTAATACCCAGCAGGTTGAAGATATAATTAAATCCTTATCACACTACAAGGGTGATGAAATTTCAGTCTCAGGAGTCATAATGGCTGAAAATCTTAAAAAGAATCTATTAATTAATGCCTCTGTCGAGATTATTGATAATTTCCAGAAAGGAATTAATGGCATTTTGATGGGGGATACATTTTTACTATTAAATGGCTGCGATAGGGCATTTCTCATTTCAACAAGAGGATGGGACGCACGAGCTGTTAATGAACCGCAAACAGAACAAGTTGTTAGAGGGCCTCGAGATGGGTTTACAGAGAATATTCGTACAAATACTGCGCTGGTCCGAAGAAGAATTCGAGATCCATTACTTTGTATTGAGGGTATGCAGATTGGTAAGAAAAGTAAAACTGATATCAATATTGTTTACCTGGAAGGTACTGTAAAAAAGGGACTTGTTAAAGAAGTAAAAAAACGTCTTGAAAGAATTAAGATAGATGCTGTCCTTGAAAGTGGGTATATAGAAGAATTAATAAATGATAGTCCATTATCTCCTTTTAAAACTGTGCAAAATACAGAAAGACCTGATAAAGTAGCTGCTGGTATTTTGGAAGGAAGAGTGGCGATTTTTGTGGATAATACACCATTTGTATTAATAGTACCAGTACATTTTTGGGAATTTCTCCAGGCAAGTGATGATTATTATTCCGGGTTCTTGGCAGGGTCTTTCTTTCGGCTGGTTCGGTATTTTGCCTTTATCATTAGCCTTACTTTACCCTCCATTTATGTCATGCTCGTTAGTTTCCATCAGGAGATGATTCCGACAGAATTGGCTCTGACAATTGCTTCAGGAAGGGAAGTTGTTCCTTTCCCTGTATTATTAGAAGCTTTAATTATGGAATTGGCTTTTGAATTAATGAGAGAAGCAGGGCTTCGGATGCCAAAACCAGTTGGTCAGGCTGTTAGCATTGTCGGTTCACTTGTCATTGGACAAGCGGCAGTTCAAGCAGGTGTAGTTTCACCATTTATGGTAATTATCGTAGCAACTACTGGAATCGCCTCCTTTGCTATACCAAATTATTCAGCGTCCTTTTCGATTCGAATATTCCGATTTCCCCTATTAATTGCTTCTGGAACGCTAGGATTGTTAGGTTTTTCAGCTATATTCACCATTCTTGCAGTTCACGCACTCTCCATTCGCTCGTTCGGTGAGGCTTACCTTGCTCCAGCGGCCCCTTTTCAACCGTCAGATCAGAAGGACTTTATCC
>DMSR01000535.1 GCA_003457145.1 Bacillus sp. (in: firmicutes) | reverse complement strand
TTAAGATAACGCGTGCTAAGCCAATTAACCAGGGCATTCATAGCTGACTTATCATTAAATACAAACTCCTCGAATTGTTCTCTTTTAATCATAAGGATTTCACAATCGGAAAGTGTCTTTGCAGAAAAATGATAGCGGGGTGCATGCTTAAATAATTCGTACTCAATGATCATTTCTTCGCCGTTCAATATTTTCAGGATGAATTCTTTCCCTTTCATATGGACGCGGCCAACCGAGACGCTGCCGCTGAGGATGATGTATACATGCTGAACATTTTCATCTTCTTGAAAAAGAATGGTGTCTGGCTTGATTTTTTGAATGGTTTCTTTATCAATAAAGTTCTGTAAAATTAAACTATATAATGAAATGTTTTTATCCATTAGGATCGTCTCCTTATTTTGCCTTTACACCTTTGATTTAAAAGAATTGTAGCTACTATGTCAATAGTGTTTTGGTATAATATGGAAGTGTTTTTGGAGTGATGAGACTTAAATCGTTGACAGATAGCCTTTTCTGGAAAAATGACGATTTTTCGAAAACTCAATTTATAGCCTGGAAAAATGGATTGAATAATAAAATCGATCATTGGGCATTTTAAATTTGTTGAAGTAAGCATTTTATTTGAATCAATTACCGTTCTCTGGTAATCTAATCACGAAGCACTTTTAGAACAATTCTAAAATCAGAATTATGTGAGAGTTGTTCATTGAAAGTGAAACACTATACATAGGAGGAACTAAAATGTCATTTGAATTACCACAATTACCGTATGCATACGATGCACTTGAGCCGAACATCGACAAAGAAACAATGAATATTCACCACACAAAGCACCACAACACTTATGTGACAAATCTTAATAATGCTTTGGAAGGAAACGAAGAGCTTCTTTCAAAAACAGTTGAAGAAGTTATTTCTAATCTTGACGCTGTGCCTGAAGCTGCACGTACAGCCGTACGAAACAACGGTGGCGGTCACGCAAACCACTCATTATTCTGGCAAGTAATCTCTCCAAATGGCGGCGGACAGCCAACTGGAGAATTAGCTGAAGCAATCAATTCTAAATTTGGCGGATTCGAAGGCTTCAAAGAAGAATTTGCTAAAGCTGCTACTACACGTTTTGGTTCAGGCTGGGCATGGCTTGTTTTGAACAACGGTGAGTTGGAAGTAACTAGTACTCCAAATCAGGACTCTCCATTAATGGAAGGAAAGACTCCGATTCTTGGACTTGATGTGTGGGAGCACGCATATTACCTAAATTACCAAAACAGAAGACCAGAATACATCGGAGCTTTCTGGAACGTGGTAAATTGGGAAGAAGTCAACAACCGTTACAATTCTGCAAAATAATATATTCAACACGAAAAGGCTGCATTTTGCAGTCTTTTTTGTGTTTTAAAAGGGGCTCTCTATTTGTGGAATCGACTGATATCAATCCGATTATCCAGGCTGCATGCCGCATTGATCAATCAGCCCTCCAATGGGGAATTTTTATTCAAAGCATGCATTTAAAACAAGGCAGAAACAATTAGTAACACTCAAAACACATGGCGAAATATTGCATAACGGTATTGACTTTGTTAGAAACTACCCAAGAGTAAAGGGGAGTTGATCATGAGCAAAGTGAAAAAATTATTAGGAGATATTGAACTTACAAAGGATTTATCGCTCCTACTGATTATTGGGGGATTGTACTCATTGAGCATTGCCCTTTCTAATACCTTTGTAAATATTTACCTGTGGAAACAATCAGGAGAGCTTTCAGATTTGGGGCTTTACAATCTATCCGTAGTCGTCGCACAGCCGCTGACATTTATTCTTGCAGGCAGGTGGGCGAAAAAAGTCGACAGAATCATCGTTCTTCGCATAGGGGTTATTTTCATGGCATTGTTTTATGTCACAGTCCTGATGGTAGGGACGAAGGCTTCGGAATATTTACTTCTGTTAGGTGTACTTTTGGGAATTGGTTATGGTTTTTACTGGCTGGCGTATAATGTCCTTACTTTTGAAATAACCGAGCCGGAAACACGGGACTTCTTTAATGGATTCCTCGGAATCCTTACCTCTATCGGAGGGATGATAGGTCCTGTTGCAGCCGGTTTCATCATTTCCAGGCTAGAAAAATTCACTGGATATACAGTGGTTTTTGGCATTTCACTTGGGCTGTTTTCAATTGCGGTCTTTATGAGTTTTTTTTTGAAACGGAGACCAGCACATGGAAGATATTGGTTTTTGAGGATTTTATCTGAGAGGAAGCATGATAAAAATTGGAGAATGATAACAAATGCCCATTTCTTCCAGGGTCTGCGGGAAGGAGTATTTGTTTTCATTGTTTCCGTCTTTGTGTTTATCGCTACAGACAGTGAGATGGCACTTGGAACATTCGGGCTGATCAATTCAGGGATATCTTTTCTGGCATACTACTTTGCTTCAAGAATGTTGAAAAAGGAGTATCGAAAAAAAGCAATCCTGGTTGGAGGGGTGATTCTTTATATAGCGATCTTCCTCATTGTGTTTGATCCGACCTATTTTCGTCTATTGCTGTATGCGGCTCTAATTGCAGTGGCATACCCGCTGCTCCTAGTACCTTATATGTCCATGACATATGACGTGATTGGAAGGGGCTGGAAAGCTGCCGAGATGAGAATCGAATATATTGTTGTACGGGAAATATTTTTAAATCACGTCATATGTCATGGACAT
>DMSR01000448.1 GCA_003457145.1 Bacillus sp. (in: firmicutes) | reverse complement strand
TCATGAACATTTAAAGAAAGCGACGCATCATATAAACATGGAATATTACATTGTCCGTAATGACCAGATTGGCGAGGAGATCAAAGAAGTCTTGATTGAAAAAGCCAGACAGGGTGTTAAGGTGCGATTTCTGTACGATTCAGTTGGCTCTTGGCAGCTGTCTAAGAAATATGTGGCCGATTTAAGTAATGCAGGTGTAGAGATGGTTGAATTCGGTCCTGTAAGACTTCCGTTTTTGAATAGCAAATTCAATTTCCGGAACCATCGGAAGATTATTGTAATTGATGGAACAGTTGGTTTTGTAGGTGGGTTGAATATTGGGGATGAATATTTGGGAAGAGATGCTGGATTTGGCTTTTGGCGTGATACCCATCTTTTAGTCTCTGGAGAAGCAGTAAGGAGCCTGCAGCTGATTTTTCTTCAGGACTGGTATTATATGACGAATCAAAGCCTTTTGACATCTGATTACCTGTCACCTGCGCTTGTAGAAACTAACGATGGCGGCGTTCAGATGATTGCAGGAGGTCCAGATAATGAATGGAGTGTCATTAAGAACATTTTCTTTTCAATGATTTCTTCAGCAGATAAATCGGTTTGGATTGCCTCACCCTACTTTATACCAGATGAAGATATTTTTTCAGCAATAAAAGTGGCTGCATTGAGCGGCCTTGATGTAAGGATACTCGTTCCAAAACGACCTGATAAGAGGATTGTTTTCTTCGCCTCAAGATCGTATTTTCCAGAATTGCTTGAGGCAGGCGTTAAGATTTACGAATATGAAAAAGGCTTCATGCACAGTAAAATAGTGATTGTAGATGGCCAGCTGGCTGCCATAGGGACATCGAACCTGGACATGAGAAGCTTTCATTTGAACTTTGAGGTAAATGCATTTCTTTATAAAACAGCCAGTACAGAAAAACTAGTTTTTGAATATGAAAATGATTTGCTGGACTCCAAAGAAATCCACATGGATGTTTTTAACAAAAGAAACCTGGGATACAGACTGCTTGAATCCACATCAAGGCTGTTATCACCAATGCTATAATTATTTGATGCCCGGACTTAGTCCGGGTTTATTTATTTTTTTTATTTAAGCAAAGAACGATATAAAAAGGTTTTTTCAAATTGGAAAAGAATAATTAATAGGGATAGGAGGCGTATTAATCGTGCTTGTAGCAAAAAGAATAGACGGTCAAAGATTATCCCTGGGAGATAAATGGGACAAAAAGAATTTATCCGTAATCAGGAGGCAGGAGAAATTTTATTGTCCGGAGTGTAATGAAGAGGTGATTTTGAAATTGGGAAGTAAAAGGATGTGGCATTTTTCCCACCAATCAGGGAGCAGCTGCCAGAACCAGTATGAACGTGAATCAGAATATCACATGTCTGGGAAACTGCAGCTATACCATTGGTTGAGAAAGCAGGGAATCAATGCTGAATTAGAGAAATTCGACCCATTGATCAGCCAGAGGCCCGACATTGCTTTTGTATGGCAGAAACAGAAATATGCGATTGAGTTTCAATGTTCCGTTATCCCTGAAGAGCTATTTGTAAAAAGAACAAATAAATACATTGAGTTTGGGTATAAACCGATTTGGATAGCCGCTGCAAATCTGATCAAACGGACGGGGAATAATATGGTTTCAGTAAGCAATTTCTTGTCCTTCTTTTTACGTCGTCCGCTCCACACGTGGAATATCCCTGCTTTTNNGCCCTGCCGATTTCCTCAAGGAAGACAATTACCCACCTTGAAGTTCATTCAGTCAAAACATTTTCTATTATACATCTGCTAAAGCCTGCAGAAAAACATTTTCCTATTATAAAAACCTGGCAAACTGAAAATCAAAAATTAAAATCACGATTCTTAACATATCCGGGAGCACGTCAAAATCCATTTCTCCAGACACTCTATCAACACGGCCTCAGTCTCCTTACACTTCCACCAGAGCTTGGACTTCCGGTGCCTTCAAGCCCCTACATCGAAACACCGCCGCTCATCTGGCAGACGTATCTGTTCCTGGATGTTTTCAAACATTCTAAAAAAGGGAACATGATAAAATATCATACGATTCGGCAGGCTTTCCTTAAACGAGTCAACCGAGGGCATGTTCGGCTAAGAACAATCCCTTTAGCCGGACGAGGTGATTATCTGCATCCTTTAGCTGAATACGTGTTTCTATTGGTAAAGGTCTCTTTTTTGGAACGGTTAAATTCCGCAACTGTCAAGCAAATTGGAGAAATGAATATACCTGCTACAATCGAAGCACAAATAGAATCAGAAGCTCAATTTTTAAGGAAATATGAAAATAAGATGGAAGAATCATTTTTCAAGTAGCATCCTTTCTTTTACAGTCTTCGGGTCTCTTTTCGAGGAGGAATCTGAACTGGTGAGGAAATATACCTTGTAAAGTTGCCGGTTTTACTTTTGACAGGGAAAGTAACAAAGTTTTCGAAAAGAGCCTTCAAGAAACATGAAAAGCTTATTTACGGTGTAAAATATAAGGAAGGTAAGAATTGGGTATATAAAAAGAGGAAAAACTTGGTCATCTTAATGAAGCTAGAAGGAAATTAGCTATCATTGGCGAATGTATGATAATAGAGAAGTTTTTCGAATTCCGAAATATAGTTAGGAGGATCAACATGTCGAATGAATCATCTGTAAAGAAATTACCGGCAAGAAGTGAAGTTGCTACTGAAGATACGTGGAGGCTTGAAGATATTTTTGTTAATGATGAGGCTTGGGAGAAAGAATTCAGTGAAGTTAAAGATCTGCTGCCGGGGGTCCAGGATTTCCAGGGCAAATTAGCAGATAGCCCTGACAAGCTATATACGGCTTTGCAATTGCAGGACGCGCTGCTTGAGCGTTTAGGAAGGCTGTATACATATGCGCATATGAGATATGATCAGGACACAACAAATTCAGGTTATCAAGGATTTGATGACCGTATTAAGAATTTATATTCACAAGCGGCAAGTGCCCTGGCATTCATTGTCCCAGAAATACTTGCGATTGATGAAGAAAAAATCAACGGCTTTCTTGCTGAAAAATCCGAGCTGAAGCTCTACGAACATGCCCTGGAAGAAATAAACCTGCAGCGTCCGCACGTTCTTTCAGCAGAACAGGAAGCATTGCTGGCTGAAGCTTCCGAGGTTATGGGTTCACCATCCAACACATTCGGTATGCTTAATAATGCAGATCTTGAATTTCCTTCTATCAAGGATGAGAATGGGGAAGAAGTAGAAATTACCCATGGCCGTTATATCCGCTTCCTAGAGAGTGAGGACCGCAGGGTTCGTGAGGATGCATTTAAGGCAGTTTATCAAACATACGGCAGCTTCAAGAATACGTTTTCCAGTACACTAAGCGGCAATATCAAGAAGGATAATTTTAATGCGAGAGTCCGTAAATATGATTCCGCAAGGCATGCTGCGCTAGCTGCTAATAACATACCCGAAAGTGTCTATGAAAATCTAGTCAATACAGTCAATGACAATCTTCACCTTCTTCACCGATATGTAAAGCTTCGCCGCAAGGTACTTGGCGTCGATAAGCTTCATATGTTTGATCTTTATACTCCGCTTGTAAAAAATGTGAAGATGGAAATTCCATATAATGATGCAAAGGATTTTGTTTTGAAGGGTTTGGCGCCTCTTGGTGAGGAGTATAACAATGTCCTCAAGGAAGGTTTTGAGAACCGCTGGGTTGATGTCTATGAGAACAAGGGGAAGCGCAGCGGGGCATATTCATCAGGAGCATATGGAACAAACCCATATATCCTAATGAACTGGCAGGATAATGTGAATAACTTATTCACTTTAGCTCATGAGTTCGGTCACTCTGTACACAGCTACTATACAAGAAAGACACAGCCATACCCATATGGTAACTATTCAATCTTCGTAGCTGAGGTGGCATCAACATGTAATGAAGCTTTGTTGAATGATTATATGCTGAAAACAATTGACGATGAGCAAAAGCGTCTTTATCTATTAAACCATTACCTGGAAGGATTCAGAGGAACTGTGTTCAGACAGACAATGTTCGCTGAATTTGAACATATGATTCATAAAAAAGCCCAAAATAATGAAGCTTTGACCGCGGATTCACTGACAAAGGATTATTATGAGCTTAATAAGAAGTACTTTGGCGAAGAGGAGNNATGGTCAAGGATTCCGCATTTCTACTACAATTACTATGTCTACCAATATGCAACTGGCTTCAGTGCAGCCACTGCACTAAGCAAGCAGATTCTCGAAGAAGGCGAGCCAGCAGTCCAGCGCTATATTGATTTCCTGAAAGCAGGAAGCTCGGATTATCCAATCGAGGTCCTAAAAAAGGCTGGAGTCGATATGACCAGCTCGAAGCCAATTGAAGAAGCTCTTAAAGTATTCGAGGAAAAATTAAATGAAATGGAATCCTTACTTTCATAGGATTAAGCATTGGGTCCGATTTGACGGTAGCATAAAGATAGCGAACATAAAAAAGCTCAGAGTCTGAGCTTTTTTGCATGCCCTTTTCTATCTTAATAAGCAATAACAAAGGAAATCTATGTAACAAAAAATGTTTGCAGGGTTTCCGCCTGAAAAATAGGTATTGAGAATATATTTGGTTACGTTATGAGAATGGAGGAATTAATAACCTTTAAACTTTTTTCGGTTATTTAAATAAATGAGTAAGATGAATAACGACAGAAAAAGGAGAGGGGCAGTAAAATAGAGAGGAATCAGGTGCATTAAGCCTCCTATGTGAAGAATAAACGAAAAAAGTATGAATAAAGATATAACTGTTAAAGTGATTTTGTCCATTTCACATTCCTCCGCGTACTTGACTGATGGTCGCTATTTAACTGATGTATATGCGGGTGCATGCTTGAACATGAGTAGTATTTGACAATATTGTGAAATAACACACAAACATATTGTGAAGGGAGAGTAGGCATGGTATATTTATGTCGTGAAGTTGATCACAAGCAAACATATACCCCTTTGTTTGACCGTGAAAAATTTCTCCCATCCCCTTTGTTCGTATAATATATGAGAAAGGCCTTACAGTTGGAGAGCTGTAAGGCCTTTTTCGTGCTTAAATGTTTATGCCCAAAGCGTTACTAACTAAACTCAAAAAAATACCGTGCAATGCACGGTTATTGTTCCTGATATCTCCAAAACATTCCATATTTAGCGGGAATTTGTTCAACCTTTTGTTTCAATAATAATTTTTTCATCTCTTTCTCTGCCTGGGCAACCGTCATATCATAAACCACTGCTACCTCTTTCGATGCCACCATTTTGTATTGTTTCAAAAACAATTCGATTGATGGCGGCTGAGCTGGCTGTGGTTTTTGTGGCAGCATTTCCTCCAAAATTTGAACGTAAACTTCATATGGATAATAACCAGTTATTTTAATCGCTTCTTCTTCCACCTTTGAGTTAAAAAATACAAGGGTAGGGATTTCCTGAACATCCATTTCCTTGGTGATTTTCAAATCACATTGAAAGGCCTTGGCAGCAGTTTCAGAATGAATATCAGTAACAAATTCCTCCACATCAAGTCCAACATTGCGTGCGCTGTTCTTTAATACCTCAAAATTAGAAACATTTTGCTTCTCTAAAAATAAAGCTTCCTGGAGCTTGCGTAAAAAACGGATGCCTTTCTTTTTTCCTTGAAGCTCTGCTGACTTTATGGCAATTGAAGCTAAATACG
This sequence comes from Bacillus sp. (in: firmicutes), assembly GCA_003457145.1. Taxonomy (GTDB): domain Bacteria; phylum Bacillota; class Bacilli; order Bacillales; family Cytobacillaceae; genus Mesobacillus. The sequence continues at coordinate 2,428 of DMSR01000448.1, read as the reverse complement.
GTGACGAAACGGGGTTTTCAAACCATAGATTTCCGTCGCATGACATCCCCGTCCTGCTAGCTGTTTTCTCCCAAAGCTCAGCAATTGATTCGTACCGTGATTTTCTTCCCATGTTTAGCGTTGCCAGTGTGCCGCTTAGTACGTGGCGGATGGAAAAATAATTTCCATATTCTATTTGCAGCTTTTTGATTATTGGCTCAAGCGCCCAGCATTCCGGACAGAGTGGATCAATGAATATATATATTTCAATTGGTTTTTTATCCATCCCGTGGCAGTATTCTGATGCATCATAGCTCAATAAGTTTTCTCGTTTGAGTTTCATGTTTCCTCACCATTCTCATCATCTGGTGTATTGACCATATGCTGGGCTGTGAGGTAAAGTCTTGCGTAGAAATCTTCCCTTACCTGCCCTTCCAATCCAACATCGTCCATCGCTTCAACCATACAGGCAAGCCATGCCTTTGCTCTTTTCGGTGTGACCTCAAAGGGCTGGTGCCTGGCACGAAGCATAGGGTGGCCATGTTCGCTTGTATATAAGGGAGGCCCGCCTAAATATTGAGTCAAAAACTGCTTTTGTTTGCGGGCAGTTTCAGTAAGATCGTCCGGGAAAATAGGAGCAAGATCAGGATGCATTCCAACTCGGTGGTAAAAAGCATCGACCAGCCGGTGAAGAGTTCCTTCGCCAATGGCTTCGAATGGTAAGGTCTTATTCTCAACCATATTGATAACTCCTTTAAATAGTTTTTTTAATTTGCCTTTTGCTTTGATAGGTCTGCTATTTATTGTAGCAATGCAATATTTATATCTCAAACAAATAGCATTGATTAGTCTGTTTTTAAATTTGGAATGAGTAATCCTGCTCCTGCGTCCATTCAGTTGGCCCATAATCTCTAAGGATGTTAAGTCAAATAGTAAAATTTGAGCTTTTGGATTCAAAAGTAAAGAATGGTTGCGTTCACTTCCACTTTTAGTCAGTATCTGCTCTACTAATGTACACAAAAAGACCGTCTGTTACCACTAGCAGACGGGCAAATTAGAAGGGAATATTATCCAATGGAGTTTATTGATATAACTTTTGATCACAGTAATACAATTTGACATAGAAATGAATCCTCATCTTTTATGTTAGAGGAAATTTAGCCGTAAAATGTTCTGGTTACTTTTTGTACATAGTTTTGAGTCTCTTTGAAAGGAGGTATGCCTCCATATTTATCAACATTACCAGGGCCCGCATTATATGCTGCCAGTGCAAGCTCAAGGTTGTCACCATACTTGTCCATCATTTGCCTTAAGTATTTACTTCCTGCAAAAATATTTTCTGCGGGATCAAAAATATTTTTGACTCCCAGGCCCCTGGCTGTGTCTGGCATCAATTGCATTAAACCAGAAGCACCTGCTGTGCTAACAGCATCCGGGTTAAAGTTCGATTCCTTTTGAATGACTGATTTTATCAATTTGGCAGGCAGGTTGAAGGCTGCCGCGGCTTTATCGACAATAGCATCAAAATCACTAATCGAATTAGACACCTTTGAGAATTGTAGCTGAGGCAGCATTTGCCGGCTGCTGTTATTATGAAACCTAAGGTAATCATCTGCAGATGTTGCATTCACATTGAATTGTGCAAAATTATTTAATTGATCAGCCGTAGCGCCAAGTGATTGACTTCTATCTGAAATCATACTTGTTAACATATCCTGGAAAACGCTGTTTCCGGGCTGCGCGGACGGTTTATTGAAGTTTTGGAGTGCTTGTAATTCAAGCATGACTTTCAATTGGTCAACGTTCATTATCTTATCTCCTGCCTAATGGTTACTCATTCAAAAGATTGTATTTTTGAGAATAAAACCTTTTAATTTTATTATCGGTCATTCTTACCGGAATTTTCAGTTCATCGAGCAGTGCAGAAAAAATCTTGAATCCTTCAGCTGCATCAGCTACCTCATATTCTATCTCATAATCCTCGGTATTTAAATAGTAACTATGGTCTAGTACAAGCAGGCCCTCCTCGTATGTAAATTCAGCTCGTTCTGTTGTCAGCGAACCAAAGTACATTAAGGAATCAATCTCCTTAATTAAATCGGAAAGAGCGTTTTTAACCTGTCCATCTAAAATTTTTCCTGATTTTAAAATCTCTTTTGCCTGTTCAGAAGAAAGCAATTGATTTGTTTCAAGCAAGCCTTCATGTGCAGGCTGTTTTAAAGTCATCTCAAATTGGGTTCCCTTTTCTCGAATCCTTAGGGCAGAACCATGCTGTTTTAGAGAGAAGGCTGGGGTGTCGAAATAATGGTTGATCTGTTTTTTGAATTGAGATTCATCTATATTGAAAAAGGTTTTTAGCTTCTCGAAGTCTCCCTTGGTCAGCAGGTTTTTGAATTCTATTTCTATATTCTGGCTCATGTTTATCCGTCCCTTCGATGTTTGGCTGCTC
>DMSR01000355.1 GCA_003457145.1 Bacillus sp. (in: firmicutes) | reverse complement strand
CTCTAACTTCCGGGGGTCACATCATGCTGCCTGCTTTTTCAACAAATTATTCTTTAACTGGTACGACAGCACCTTCATATTTCTCAAGGATGAAGTCCTGAATTTCTTTTGAATGAAGGACTTCAACAAGTGCTTTAATTGCGGGCTTGTCTTTGTCGCCTTCACGCACGGCAATTACGTTTACATATGGTGAATCACTTTCTTCGATGGCAATAGAATCTTTTAGTGGATTCAAGCCAGCATCGATTGCGTAGTTAGAGTTGATCAGTACTGCGTCTCCTTCGCCGTTGTTAAAGATCTGCGGCAGTAATGCTGCTTCATACTCTGTATCAAATTTTAATTCTTTTGGGTTTTCTTCGATATCGTCAATTGTTGCTTTTACCTTATCGACACCCTCTTTAAGTGTGATAAGACCTTCTTTTTCAAGCATTGTCAAAATACGTCCATGGTCAGCAACAGAGCTGCTCATGATGATGTGGGCACCTTTTGGCAGATCATCAAGAGTTGTATGTTCCTTAGAATATACACCGATTGGCTCGATATGAATTCCGCCAGCCACTTCGAACTTGTAGCCATTATCAGCCATTTGCGCCTCTAGGTAAGGGATGTGCTGGAAATAGTTAGCATCTAACTCCTTTGAATCCAAAGCCTTATTTGGAACAATGTAATCGTTGAATGTTTTGATTTCCATATCGAAGCCTTTTTCAGCAAGAAGTGGTTTAGCTTCTTCAAGAATTTCTGCGTGCGGTACGTTTGATGCTCCGACAACGATTTTCTTGTTTTCTGCTTCGCCGCCCTCTGTTTGATCTTCAGAAGCACCACAAGCTGCCAGTACAACTGTTAATGTTAAAGTGAGTAAAGCAATCATCCATTTTTTCATCTTAAATCTCTCCTCTTATCTTTTATCTAATTTTGTTGTTATAAAATCACCAATGAATTGAATTAAAAATACAATTATTAAAATGATTATTGTCGCCATTAAGGTGACATCATTCCTGCTTCTCTGGAAGCCCTCCATGTAAGCAAGATTCCCAAGTCCGCCAGCTCCAATTACACCAGCCATGGCCGTGTAGCTGACAAGGGCAATCGCTGTGACCGTTATTCCTGAAACTAACGCTGGCATCGATTCAGGCAGAAGCACCTTCCAAATGATTGTCGTAGTCTTTGCTCCCATCGATTTTGCTGCCTCGATAACTCCTTTATCAATTTCCCGCAAGCCGATTTCGACCATCCGGGCGTAAAAAGGAGCAGATCCAATGATCAGTGACGGCAATGCAGCATTTTCTCCTATCATTGAGCCCATGAGGAACAGAGTAAAAGGAATCAGCAAAACGATCAGGATGATAAATGGGATAGAACGGAAAATATTGACGATTGCGCTTAACACTACATTAACCGGCTTATTCTCCCATATATTCCCTTTAGAGGTCAAGAACAGCAGCAGACCGAGAATGGCACCGATAAGGAAGGTTGCCAGAACCGAGATCGCACTCATATATAGTGTCTCACCAGTCGCCTCCCACATTCGGTCCCAATTCACATTAGGAAACATCTTTTCAGCCATTTGATATCACCTCCACGCCGACTTCCTGCTTGTCAATGAATTCGATGGCGCGGTTTAGTTCGCTTTCCTCTCCATCCAGGTGGATAAAGAGAGTACCATATGAGCCATTTTGAGTTTGCGAAATCTTTCCTTGCAGAATGTTGACCATGACTGGAAATTCGCGAACCAAATTGGTGATAAGCGGCTGTTCGGCCCCTTCTCCGACGAATGTCAATTGGACAACGCGTCCATGTGGATAGCGCGACAGCAAGTGTTCGACGGTTTCCTTCGTTTCCTCGGGTTCTGTAACCTGTTGAACAAACCTTTTCGTAATAGGCTGCTGCGGATTTTTAAACACTTGCAGAACAGGTCCTGTTTCAACAATTTTTCCACCTTCCATTACAGCAACCCGGTGGCAAATTTTGCGGATGACATGCATTTCGTGTGTGATTAACACAATCGTGAGGCCAAGTCTCTTATTGATATCAACCAACAGATCAAGGATTTGGTCAGTCGTTTGCGGATCAAGAGCCGATGTTGCCTCATCCCCCAGCAGCACCTTAGGATTATTCGCGAGTGCCCTCGCGATCCCAACTCTTTGCTTCTGTCCGCCGCTCAGCTGGGATGGATAAGCATCATCCCTGCCTTCAAGCCCGACAAGCTCGATCAGCTCCTTCACCCGCATCTCTCTGTCCCGCTTAGAAACTCCTGCAATTTCCAGAGGGAAAGAAATATTTTCTGCGACTGTTCTGGACCATAACAGGTTGAAGTGCTGGAAAATCATGCTGATTTCCTGGCGCGCTTTACGGAGCCCCGCACCTTTAATTTTCGAAACTTCCCTGCCGGCAACGACCACAGAGCCGGAAGAAGGGATTTCGAGACCATTAAGCATTCGGATTAATGTACTTTTTCCAGCGCCGCTATATCCTATTACCCCAAAGATTTCTCCCTCTTTGATTTCAAGATTTACGTCATCTACCGCTCTGACTTCTCCTTTTTTTGAAGAGAAAATCTTCTTGGCGCTTTTTATCGTAATCAATTGACTCACCCTCTTCATATCCAAATATTCTTCACACTAATTTAAACCGTTATATATGCACCATTTATCAGAAGGTTATCAATCTAGTTTCCCATTCCCTATGGATATTCATTCAAACTTCCGACAAGCGAGATTGACTGGGTTCATTTTACAAGAATCCACTCGAATTTATTTGGGTCAAACCCGCGGAAAGCGAAGCGCCTGGTACGAAAATCAACAGTCAAATTTGACGGAGCCAAATTTACAGGAGGAAGGCAAGATTGAGCCCCGTGATAAGGGCTCTTTTTCGAAACACTGCGTTAAAAAGTTTCTGAAAAAGGCCAAAATAAAAGCCTTTCTGCGTATGAGCAGAAAGGCATAATTGTAGGCTATATCCTTTCTCTCATCTTTCAAAGCAATCGCTTTGAGTGAATTGGCACCATTTCTATAAGCAAGCTTATTGACGGTTGCCGGGCTTCGCAGGGCACTTCCCTCCACCTCTCTTGATAAGAGCACGCTATTAAATTATTTAAACGGTTTTTTAATTACGAGTGTGATTTTATCACGGATTAAAAAAGGGTGTCAATAAAATTATTTTCAAATATTATTTGGAATGTAATGGAAACCGGAAATCCTTTTAGAATTTTACTGGATTCGCTGGGACACCGGTGGCTATTTCTATCGCCTGCTCGAGGTCATCAAGGATATCTTCAATATTTTCAATGCCGACAGAGAGGCGGATCAAATCCTCTGGAACACCCGCTGCTTTCAGGCCATCGGCATCAAGCTGCTGATGCGTTGTGCTTGCCGGGTGGATTATTAGACTCTTAGCGTCCCCAACATTAGCAACATGGGACCAGAGGCTCACAGAGTTTATCAATTTAGCCCCTGCATCCCTTCCCCCTTCAATTCCAAACACAACAACTGCACCAGCACCTTTTGGCAAATATTGGTCCGCAAGCTCTTTGTCGGGATGAGAATCATGTCCTGGATAAGCTACCCATGTAACAGCAGGATGTGACTCCAGGAATTGGACGATCTTCAATGTATTGGCGACATGCTCCTTCATGCGGACATGCAATGTTTCGATCCCAAGATTGAATTGGAATGCACTTTGCGGACTGAGTGATGGCCCTAAGTCCCGAAGCAGCTGCACTCTGGCTTTTACGATAAAAGCAGCTTGACCGATTGCCTCACTATAGACCAAGTCATGGTAACTTGAATCAGG
>DMSR01000264.1 GCA_003457145.1 Bacillus sp. (in: firmicutes) | reverse complement strand
AAAAAAATGATTGGCGAATTTTTTTTAGAGGATATTGTGCAAGGAAGTATGTATACACAAATGTACAGAACAATGACTGGAATGAACAAAGAATCTGACTCTGACAAAGACAGCAAGTAATACAAGGAAAACCGATTCTCAATAAGAATCGGTTTTTTCTTGTATTGGTTTAATCCATTAATAAGATAATCATCTGAAATACATAAAAAAACACCATTTCTCGAAAGATAATATGTGACAAAGGAGGTAGGTCCATGGACTTTTTTAACCCGGCCAATAAGTCAAGTAAGGGGCAGGGCAGCAGCAGCGAAGGGGATTTGAAATGGTGGCAATTGTCATTAATAGGTGTTGGTTGTACAATTGGAACAGGATTTTTCCTGGGGTCGGCTATCGGAATAAAAATCACAGGACCGTCTATTGTATTTTCGTTTATTTTAGCTGCCATAGGAACTTATGCTGTCTACAGCCTATTAGCTAAAATGACAGCCGAAGACCCACAGGAGGGTTCTTTTTGCTATTATGCAGAGAAAGCTTATGGACGATGGGCTGGATTTAGCTCTGGCTGGAATTACTGGAGTTCAAATATTTTAATCATGGGCAGTCAGTTAACTGCTCTATCTATTTTATCAAGGTTCTGGTTTCCAAATGTCCCCCTATGGCTTTTTGCATCAGGCTATGCGATTCTTTCAATTATTGTTGTGTTAACAGGCAACAAGGGGTTTGATAAAGCAGAGGATTTATTTGCGATTATTAAGACAGCTGCGATTATTATGTTCATCATCATTGCAGCGGCGGGTTTTTTTGGCTTAATTCATGTTGATGTAAAGCATCCTGGTCTTCCTGGGACGACGACAGAACTTTTCCCAGAGGGCTTAAGGGGTTTTTGGTCATCACTCATCTATGCTTTTTATGCTTATGGAGGCATTGAAGTAATTGGTCTAATGGCTACAAGACTAAAAAAGAAAGAGGATGCACCTAAGGCAGGAATCATTATGCTGATTGTTTTGGTCATCATTTACGTTATCGCACTCGGTCTGGCTGTCATGATGGCAGCACATGGAGCCTTTCATGAAAAGGAAAGTCCTTTTGTGACTGCCCTCGATAAATACAATTTAGGATTTTTCCCACATGTATTTAACGGGGCCATAATCGTCGCAGGATTTTCCACCATGACAGCTTCCCTGTTCGGAGTAACAACACTCTTGGTAACCCTGGCTAAAGATGGTGACGCACCTTCGTTCTTTTCAAAGAAATTAAAAAAATTCAAACAGCTGCCACTTCCTTCTCTGGGGCTGGCAGTCGTCGGGCTTATTGCATCAATCATCACTGCCTTGCTCTTGCCTGGCAAGATATATGAATACATCACAACCGCAGCAGGAATTCTTATTTTATTCAACTGGGCGTTCATTCTCATTTCTGCACTCAAGCTTCTGGAGCTGAAATTCTTTGGGAAATTCACCGCTTTTCTCGGTCTGGCTCTTATTATTGCTGCAGTAAGCGGTACATTAATGGAAGAAAGCATAAGATTCGGGTTCTTCGTAAGTATAGGATTCGTTGTGATTATAGCCATCCTTGCAGTGATCCTGCAAAAAACAGCATGGAAAAAGAAAAAGTCATAGTGTAGTTACAGGTACTCTTTATGAACACTTGCTTTAATGAGGCAGGTGTTTCAGTTTGTCTTGCGATATCAGGAAAAAGAATAAATTATCTGATCGTTATACAAAATAATAAAAAGGAGATGAAATAATGAAACATTTAAGAGCATTGGCAATAAAATTCATTGCAAGTCTTGTTCTTTTGTACGTGATTCTTGGATTAATGTATAACATGTCTTTCACTAATGTGTTTTTAATTTCATTGGTGCTCGGAGTTACTTCATATGTTATAGGGGATTTATTCCTATTGCCGAGAACAAATAATACGATCGCTACAATTGCTGACTTTGGGCTTGCCTTCATGGTTATTTGGATAATGGGTGAAGGAATGACATATGGAGAAAGTTTATTTACTCCTTCATTGATCGCAGCTGTGGGAATAGCTTTATTTGAGTACTTTTTCCATAAATATATGGCTAACAGTACACTCAAAGAACAAGAAGGTGTTAACAATCGCCCGACAAATTATCAATACCAAACTGAGGCGTCAGAAGAGTTAAGCGTAATAAACCCGGAAATTGAAAAAAAAGATGCAAGTGAAAAAAGCTATCAAGAATTGATTCCTGCATCCGAAAATGTATATATTGCCGATACAGACAAAGTCAACAATGAACAAACTTATCAGAATCAAACACAAGAAACAGAAGACCTTTATCCTGTAAGGCCTGATGTTAGAAGTGACGAAAATTCTTATCAGAATCGAACAGAAGCTGCTGAAGATCTATATCCTGTCAGACCTGATGTTAGAAGTGATGAGGATTAAATTAAAAAAGTTAAACAGGGAGGCTGACTCAAAAGGTCGAATAAATTTGACTGAGAGTCGCCTCTTTTTTTATGCTTATGATAAAAATCACCTGCCCCCTTTCCGAGAAAAAACCTAAGTAAAAGGCATTATCGTCAAAGAACTATATCCATGATTCATCAATCTTCTTTTACCTTCATAAGACGAAAAGACTAAAAAGGACAGCCTAGGAACAGGCTGCCCAAAACAATTAAAAGAGTTAATCCTTAAGATAAACGGTTTTCGATTTTTCAGAAATTGGTACCTGGTAAAGTTCAAAAACAATACCATAAATAAATGAAGTTAAAAACATTGAACCAAACATATCAAGGATATAATGCTGTTTTACAAATAAAGTTGAAATAATAATCAGTGACCCCATAACCGGTACAAATAAGGAATGGAAAGGATGGTTTTTCCTGATATTAAGGTTTCCAAGGATGATTGCGAATGTAGTAAGAACATGAATGCTTGGAAATGCGTTATATGGCTGATCGTGACTATAAATCATTCGAACAAGGTCTATAAAAATTCCATCTCCTGAAAGTACAGGACGGGGGACAGTCGTTTGAAAGAAAAAATAAACAACAAAGCAAGCTAACTCACCGATTACAATAACTGTTAGCGTCTTAAGATACACTGTCGAGTCTTTATACCAAAAGTAAATCAGATAGCCGAGGATAAACACGTACCAAAAAATATAAGGAACGATGAATATTGAAATGAACGGTATGGATGCATCAAATTTCGTGGAAAGAATCTGAGCATCGCGTGGATGATTATTTAATATTTTATATACTAACCCTAAGATAGGGAATACCAGCAATAATAATAAATAATGTATTTTTTTAAATTTAGCGCCCATAAACTTTCCCCTTTAACATTTCTTTTAATGTTGTATAAATACCACCATTCAGCCAAACTAATCATAAATAACGAAATAACATTTTTCAGATATACTAATATATGCCGCAAAGCCCATAAATGTTTTTCATGTATATAGACGCTAGAAAATCTGTTTAGTTCCAGTTCAGCAAAAAATAAAGCCATTCTCCAAAGAGAATGGCTTTTATTTTTATATGAGCGTCCCAGAAGAGATTCGAACTCCCGACCTACAGTTTAGGAAACTGTTGCTCTATCCTACTGAGCTACTGGGACAGATATAAAATATTATATTGTGACTGCAAGATGATGTGAATTTTGGCGACTTATTTATTATAAGATGAATCCAGGAGAATATCAAGGGTGATCTTAGTGGAAAAGAATAAAAATCAAAAGTTTTTAAATTCTTATAGAACCTTTTTTGAAGTATACATTTGATGAAATTTTCCTTTAACTGACCTTTCAGCCTCTGCTACCAGTCCTTTTCTTCATAAGCAAGTGTTTTGAAGGGAACATTATAAATGGAACGTTCGGAGGTGAAAATATGGAAAATGATTCAATCAGAGACCTAGTGACAATCAGTGATGAAGAAGGAAATCAGAAGCAATATGAAATAGANNTATTTGAGATGAACGGAGAATCCTATGCATTGCTAAGGGACCGTGAAGAAACGGTTTTAATGCGCGTCGAGGAAGAGGGAGGCGAGCAGTTTTTGGTCGGCTTGGATAATAAAACAGAAAAATCCTATTTACTCGATGCCTACCAGATCGCCGTTGGTGCTGCACCTGCAGAAGAATGAGGAAGAGGCTGACTCAAAAGGTCGA
>DMSR01000547.1 GCA_003457145.1 Bacillus sp. (in: firmicutes) | reverse complement strand
AGATTAGGCTATATAAAGTTGCGGCTAAATAAACAAACTCTTTTAATCTATTCACTCGTTGATTGAAAATATCGATCCTCTAAATTATTTATCTCAGGAGATATTGTTGAATCTGCCTGCATTGAAGGATTTCAGCTTAATTTGGAAGATATTTTTGAAGGATAAGTTCTACACTTTTAAACCAATAATTTATATTTTTTCCCGGGTAAGGATTTTACAATTCCCTCAAATTCAAGAGAGAGTAATCTGGATGAAAGCATTCCAAGCGGAATTTCCGTCTGATAACTGATTTGGTCAATTTCCGATTCGCCTTTTTCCAAGAGCAGCCTCAAAATGGCCGTATCCTCTTCATCTCTACCTGCCAAATCCAATACAGGTTTTTTGACCTTTTCCTCTCCTGGTTTGCTCCAAAATAAAGCCTCAGCTATGTCCCCTGGACCTGTATAGATCGATGCTTTCATTTTTCGGATGAGATGATTGCATCCTTCGGAAAATGGTGATTGTAGGTTTCCAGGAACAGCAAACACATCTTTGTTGTAGGAATAGGCAATCTCAGCAGTAATTAGAGCACCTCCCTTTTCCGCCGCTTCTACCACAATTAAAGCATCAGAAAGGCTGGCGATTATCCGATTTCTTGCGGGGAAATTTCCGGGAACCATCGTGCTTCCGGGCGCATACTCACTCATCAGGATTCCCGTTTCCTGAAGTTGCTCCGCTGTTTTCTTATGTATTGCCGGATAGATTTGAGTAATCGGTGAACCCATCACAGCAATTGTTGGGAGCCCAACTTGAAGGGCTGCACGATGGGCTTCGATGTCAATGCCGTAGGCTAATCCTGAAATTATCACAGGTTGATAGGGAAGGAGATCTTCTACGATTTTTCGTGTGATGGATTTACCGTAGGCAGTAGCACTACGCGTTCCCACAATCCCTACACTTCGCTCAAATTCCAAGTCGCCTTTCCCCTGTGTAAAAAGTACTACAGGTCCATCTTCTTGCATTTTCAGTCGGGAAGGAAATTCCTGTTCTGAGGAGCTGTGGATGTTAAATCCTTTTTTTTTGCTCAGGTTTATTAATTCATCTGCCTTTTGAAGTAGTGACTCGGCTTGCTGCCGGATCTCCAAAAGCTTTTCCCCGACTCGGGGGATTTTGGAAGCTTTCCCTTTGTTCAGGTGAAAAAACGCTTTAGCTGACCCGCTGTAAGCTATAATGGCTTTGAACACTCCCGGGCCGACCTTCGGGGCTAGAGAAAGTGCTAAATGATAGCGGAGATTTTCAAGGTTCGTTTCTGATTTTAAGTTCATTCCTCAGATTGATTAAAAAGTCCTTGATTTCCTGAAGTTTTTGAACTGCTGCAACTTTGTCAAAACCTTGATCTTTGCCTGATGCAATCACTTCTTGGGCACCTTGAAGGGTATATCCTTTTTCTTTCACCAAATGGTAAACGTATTTGATTTTTTGGATATCTTCCTTCGTATAGCGGCGATTTCCTTTTTTGTCTTTTTTCGGACGAATAATATCAAACTCACCTTCCCAATAGCGGATCAATGATGGGGCTACTTTGAACATTTCAGCAACTTCCCCAATGGAATGGTATTTTTTCTCTATTTCTCGCTCTTTGTACGGCACAGCAGTTTGTAATTAATGGTAACCTCTTAAGGTTTTGAACCCTGTTTGAGTTGAATTCAAATTCAATTTAAAAATTTGCTCGGGTACTTCAAGGAATACTTCAAGCGAATACTTCGAAAACGCAAAAATTAGCGATTTAGTACCTGTAACATTTGGACAGATACCAAACCGGCAGTTTCAGTTCGAAGTCGGCTTTTCCCCAATGAAACAGGCAGAAAGCCTGATTCAATCGCTTCTTTGATTTCTTTTGGGTCAAAATCTCCCTCAGGGCCAATCAAAATCAGGTATTTTCCTTCAGGTACAGCCACATCAAAGAGATGACTTTCATGGTCCTGATCCACATATGCTATGAATTTCTGAAATCCCTCAAACTCCTTGGTCTTGAATAGCGCTGTCAATTTTTTGGTCTGATTCAATACAGGAATCCGGTATTTTAGACTTTGTTTGCAAGCTGAAATTATTTTTTTGTTCAGCCGATCTGTTTTTAAAAAGCCGCGCTCAGAATTCATGGTTTCTAAAAGTGTCAGTTCATGAAATCCGATTTCGGTAATTTTTTCCACCATCCATTCCATTCTGTCAGGACTTTTAGTTGGGGCAATAGCCAAGTGAATGTGAAATTTATCTTCAGGAATTTCAGAAGAATTCAAGACTTTGAGATTGGTTTTTTTCGGATTTGCTTCCAAAATCACGCAATCAAAAACCATCCCTTTCCCATTGGTCAGTCTGATTTGGTCGCCTTGTTTTTTTCGAAGCACTTTGACTAAATGCCTTGATTCCTCCTCGTCGAGATGGGTGAGTGGTGATTCTATTTTGTCTTGGAAAAAAAGCTGCATGTTGTAACTGAGGGGGAGAGACACAAAAAAAGCACATTTCCCTAAAGAAATGTGCCTTTAAACCAAATTAACCAATAATAATTTATCCTTTTGAGATTTCCATGCTTACGGTCTTGCCTTTGATCGTGTTGTTCTTCATCACTTTGATCACGTGCTCCGCATCTTTCTGAGGAACATCCACAAAGGAGAAGTTGTCAAAGATGTCGATGCCACCGATGCTTTTGCCCGGTACGCCGGTTTCACCTGCGATAGCACCTACGATATCATTTGGACGGATTCTGTCTTTGTTACCTAAGTTCAGAAACAGACGAGTCATATTCGCATCACGTGTTCTTTCTTCTCTTGGAGCAAATCTTCTTTCTCCGTCTCTCGGTGCGCTTTCTCTTGCTCCACCTTCTCTACGGTCACCGAATCTTTCTCTGCGCTCTCCACCTCTTTCGAAGCGACCCCCGCTTTCTCTTTCACCTCTTCCAAAACGATCAGAACCGCTTCTTTCTCCACGTCCGAAACGATCACCACCACGTCCGCCATCACGACCTCCGTCTCTTGATCCTTCTCTTCTCGCTCCGTAAGCTTCGATTCCGAAATCCTGCTCTTTCAATTCTTTCACGGTTTCACCCAT
>DMSR01000438.1 GCA_003457145.1 Bacillus sp. (in: firmicutes) | reverse complement strand
ACGCTTTTCTTTATTTTGTCATGGCATGCTCTACTTTAATACATCTGTTCATGATTACTGTGTAGCCTTTTTCTTTTAGAAAGTTATATGCCTCTTCGTTTTCGATTCCAAGCTGTGCCCAAAACACATCGGCATCCATTTCAGCGAACTCTTTTGCTACCTCTGGTAAGTACTCTGAGCGCCTGAAAACATTTACAATGTCCACGTGACCTCTAATGTCTTTTAAGGTTTTAACTGCATGAACGCCAAGCACTTCATCGACAGTTGGGTTTACCGGAATAATTTCATATCCTGCAGACTGCATAGCCTTGCTCACCATGTAAGATGTCCGTTCCGGGTTATCGCTCAATCCAACAACAGCGATTCTTTTCGCTTTTTTTAAAATTTCGCCGATTTCTGCGCGGCTTGGATTCTCAATTGCCATTCTCCCCATCACTCCTATGAAATATTTTTATCCCGCATTAATTGTATCGCATGCTGATAAAGAGTCATATAATAATGCTTGGAAATTAACAAGTTATTCGGCTGTAACTTATGAACCTTATTCTTTTATCAAGCCTTTTTGCACCAAAAAGTCCTTTGCTACTTCTTTTGGGTCTTCCTTATCTATATCGACTTTTGCATTCATTTCAGACATTTCTTCTTCACTAATTTTTCCTGCGAGCCCATTCAGCGTTTTTTCAAGGTCAGGGAAATTATCCAAAACTTCCTGCCGCACAATAGGAGCGGCATAATATGGAGGGAAGAAGCCTTTATCATCCTTCAGGCTTGCTAAATCATATCGTGCAATCCTGCCATCCGTTGTAAAAGCTGGGATTACATCAATCTTGCCGTCTTTGACCGCTTCGTACATAATATTTGGGTCGAAGCTGTCGCTGTTCTTGAAGTTGAAACCGTACGCTTCAACCAAGGCATCATACCCATCAGCTCTTTCGTAAAATTGATGCGGAGCTCCAAAGCTGAGGTCTTTTGAGTACGGCACCAAATCCGAAAAGTTCTTGGCATTGATATTTTTATCCTTTGTATAGGCAAGGGTATAAGTGTTTTCATATCCTAGCGGCTCAAGCCATACGACATCATACTTGTCTTTATACCCTTTCTTGACACGGTCAAATATGTCGTCAGCAGATTCCCCTTGCTTCGCTTTTTCCTTTAATACAGCTTCAAGTCCTGTACCTGTGTACTCGACATACATATCGATATCACCTTTTTCAATGGCAGGAGTGAGGATTGAAACTTCTCCAAGACCGTCTTTCACTTCTACTTCATAATCTGTTTTTGCCTGAATGTATTCACTAAGAATGTGGGGCAAGATATACTGCTCGGTCCACATTTTCCCAGATATTACGATTTTATCTTGAGTATCATTACTGCAGGCGTTGATGCCTGTTAAAAATAATAGTGCAAACAAAACGACTATTGATTTTTTTTTAATAATCATTGTATTTCCCCCCTGGTTTTTCGCAAGCCCTTTGGCGTTGCGCTGTTTTCAATTCTTTTTAAAATGAAGTCGAACAAAATGGCAAGTAGTGCGGATGGAATGGCTCCAGCCATCACCAGCTGGTTATTCCATGTAGACAAGCCTCTATAGATAATCTCGCCAAGTCCGCCAGCACCAACGAAGGTTGCAAGCGTTGCTACGCCAACGGTAAGAACGGTTGCAGTCCTGATTCCAGCCATTACAAACGGCAAAGACAAAGGTAGTTCGATTTTAGTTAAAATTTGTTTTTCAGTCATACCCATGCCTCGACCTGCTTCGATCACTCCAGAATCTACACTGATTATGCCGGTATATGTATTCCTTAGTATCGGCAATAATGCATAAATGGTCAGCGCTGTAATCGCTGTGACGCTGCCAGTTCCAAAAATTGGTATAAGGAAGCCGAAAAATGCAAGGCTAGGGATTGTTTGAAATACTGAAGTTATCCCGATGAAGAATTCTGCCAGCTTTCTTTTTCGGGAAATGAATATCCCAAGCGGCAGAGAAATTGCTATAGCGATTACAATTGCCGTTAATGAAAGAAATAAATGCTCACCAATTGCTTCTAAAATATCATCAGACCGGGTCGAAAACGTGTTAATAAGCAGAGACAAGCCAAGAGTCAACATTAATTCATCC
This sequence comes from Bacillus sp. (in: firmicutes), assembly GCA_003457145.1. Classification (GTDB taxonomy): domain Bacteria; phylum Bacillota; class Bacilli; order Bacillales; family Cytobacillaceae; genus Mesobacillus. Next base: position 2,854 of record DMSR01000438.1, on the reverse strand, counting down.
TCTCCTTTTTTAGGTCTGCATAGTATCGAAGGAGCTGTGATGTTGTTATTATTCCAATTGAGTTCTTTTCACTGTCAATTACATTCAATGCGGGTGCTTCTTTTTCAATTAGAAGGTCAACGGCTTGTGTCAAATCCATTGACTGTTCAACTGTCAATAGAATTCCGCCTGATTCAGGTACGAATCCCTTTCCTCCTTGAATGAGGAATTCTCCAATGGTTTGCTTTGTTTTTACAGGCTCTTTGAGTCTGCTTTCGCCTATAAATTCCCTTACAAAGTCATTCGCCGGGTTTTCGAGCAAGTGATTGGGAGAGTCAATCTGGACCAACCCCCCGTCCTTCATGATACCAATTCTGTCGGCTATTTTAATCGCCTCATCTATATCATGAGTAACAAAAACGATTGTTTTTTGAATCCGTCTTTGCAATATTTTTAGCTCGTCCTGCAGCTGTTCCCTGCTGATGGGATCCAAGGCACTGAACGGTTCATCCATCAGGACAATCGGCGGTTCAGCAGCAAGTGCCCTGACAACCCCGACGCGCTGCTGCTGCCCGCCGCTTAGCTCGAGCGGGAATTTACGCTTGTATATCTCCGGCTCCAGTCCTACCAGCTCAAGCATTTCATCCACTCTTTTTTCATAACGGTCTCTGGTCCAGCCTTTAAGTTTTGGAATTAACGCTATATTGTCACCAACTGTCATGTGGGGAAGTAGTCCAATCTGCTGAATGACATATCCAATATTACGTCTCAAGCCTACTCCGTCTATAGTAGCGATATCCGCCCCATTAACTTTTATAGAGCCCTCTGACGGTTCTATAAGCTTATTAATCATCTTCATTGTCGTGGTTTTTCCACAACCACTAGGACCTATAAGAGTGACGAGCTCCCCTTTTCCAATGGTTAAATTAAGCGAATTTACCGCTTTAAAACCGTCATCATACATTTTAGAAACATTTTCAAAAACGATCATCATTTCACCTGCTTATAAGAGTACTCATATGTATACTTCCAAAAAAATGAATAATACTTGCATCACAACTAAGGATATTTTAAAAAATCGGTTATAGCAAAGATTGTTGCTTTTTCGATGTGCTTTATCTAGTTGTCTACAATTTATAATTTTCCATCTTCTATATTGGACGTGATAATACTAAAATGCCAATATTTTCATCCAATGAAGCCTGAAAAGAGTTTTACCCAAAATGAAAAAGCGTTAAACCTATTTAGCAGGTTTAACGCACTTCTTCACTTCGATAAGTTCTCTTTTTTCGTCTGTTTCTCTTTGGCTAATGTAAATTGATCAATAAGAACAGCAATCAGCGTGCCAAGGATTAATCCATTATTAAGAAGTGAATTAAGCGCAGCAGGAACGTCGCTGAATGCTTCACCAGGGATTGACATGGTGCCTACACCAGCCATTAAGGATACTCCAATGACTGTTCTCGTTCGGTTTTTATCCTGCTCACGCTCCAATTCAGCGAAAGCAATGGCAATCATGTTTGCAAATATTACAAAAGTGACTGAGTACCCCACCGGCGCCGGGAGAGCTGCGAATAAATACATGACTCCAGGAATAAAACTTGAACCCATGACTATAAATGAGCTGATAATGAAAGGCAGCAATCTTGTAATACCAGTAGTTGCGATAAAGCCTGCAGCACCTGAAATTGGTACGGAACCGATTGCTGAAAATATCCCTCCCAGAAGTTGATTGATTCCTGCAGTAAAGCCACTCGCTCGATAATGTAAATGGCCTTCGGCTTTATCTGTTTTTTCTAGCACTTGACCGGTTATACGTATACTTGCAATCATATTAGTGATCAACAAAAACGTAATAAAAACCGCAGTAATCGCCAAGCCGGAGTCAAAGATCGGTTGACCGAAGGCGAAAAAATCGGGCATGGCAAATAAAGGGCCGTGATACGGCTGTATTGTCTTTCCTAACCCAGACAAAGAAAATAAGATCCAGCCTGCAGCTAAACTTAATAATATGGAGTACTGGCTGATCCATTTTATTCGTTGCCTGGATAGATAAAAAGTTAGCGTGACAATACCCAGGCTAAAGATACCAACTGAAAGATCAATCTTGCTGTTTTCACTTCCAATGCCAAACATTCCATTTAAAAAGGACCGCTCAATTGGAATACCAGAAGCAGTAAATATATGGCGCTGACCACTGGTGTGAACAATGAAGCTAATTTTTCAATCAGCTTAAACAGGCTTAACAAGAAAAAGGCAATGCCGCTAATGATCATGGCACCCCCAAGAGCTTGAAGCGTTTCAAATCGGGAAGAAAAAAGCGTTGGACTTAAGCCTGCATATAGGGCGAAGACCCCCCACCAAAGTCCAGCTGGACCCTCGTTTATCGGCATGCGATGGCCAATCAATGCTTGCAGCAAACTTGAAACTCCGAGAACGAACATTGTCCGTTGAACTAATCCTGCGGTTTCAATAGCGTTCAATTGGTATAAATCTGCGATTGCTATCGGTGCAACGATTGAACCTGCAACCATGAAGGCCATCCATTGTAATGCTGAAAGACTTGTTCTCATGGCAGTATCCCCAATTTCTTTTTAATATTAAGGTTTCTCTGTCTAAAATTGCTGGCCCCAGCTTTCCATGCCAGATTGTCAGCTGATAAAAGGACGGTGAAATGATTGCCTGTCGCGCCTTCACAAAATGACTGGTAGGAAGGATTTCTTGCTCTCGAAGTTCTAGCTGGTGCAAATAAAATCCCTGTTATCCATATCCTACTGAAGGATTTTTGAAATGAGAAGGGATAGTTGATAAATCTTACTGATATTTGCATGAAAGCTGCCGTGTGAATGGAATTTTTTTATTAAAAAAGAAGAAT
>DMSR01000039.1 GCA_003457145.1 Bacillus sp. (in: firmicutes) | reverse complement strand
CTCTAGTGGCAAACATCATTCCTGACAATTTGCCTGAATTGTCTTTTACGCTGCGAACCGTGGTCTCACCCCAGATGTATTCCCCGTTTTTATGCTGCATCCTATAACTGAAGGTAGCAATTCCGGAGAAATCTTTTGGGTCTCCATATTCTTCAAGCAAGGTTTTTAGATCATCTGGATGAAACCTCTGGTAGATATCAGACCCAATCAATTCGTCCTGTTCATACCCTAAAATCTGGCGGCATGCAGGAGAGATGTAAAGGATGGTACCGTCGCCCGATAGCCTGCCAATCATATCTGAGGAATTTTCGGCGATGAAACGATACTGTTCCTCGCTTTCGCGGAGTTCCCTCTCAATGTTTTTCCGTTCAGTTATTTCCTTGATGACTGTTAAGACAGCTTGTTGTCCCTGGAAAGTAATCACTGCAGAAGAAACCTCGATATCAAGTATAGCCCCATCTTTCTCTAACTGATCTTCAATAGTAAACTCAAATTTTTCTTGTAAGTTTATATTAGTATCGATATGTGATAGGCCGGTTAGAAAACTATCTACTCTCTTTCCAATTAACTCATCAGTGCTTTCCAATCCTAGCAAACTTAAAGCTGGAGGATTCGCATAAACAACTTTTTTGTTCTGCGTAAGAATGATTGAGCTAGGAGAAAGCTCGACAAGTGTCCGATATTGCTCCTCCCTCTCTTTCAGTTGTTGTTCGAGCTTATCTATTTCCGTAAGATCCGTATACACTGCAATGTAATTAACAAGGCGGCCTTCTTTATTTAATATCGAATAAATGTTCACCTTCATTAAATAATGACTTCCATCGCGCCGTTTATTCCATAACTCACCCTGCCAGCTGCCTTGTTTAAGAATTGAATTCCACATCTTTTCATAAAACGCGGGAGTATAGCTTTTCGATTTCCACATTCGAGGATTATTCCCGATCACATCCTCCATTGAGAACCCGGTTAACCTTGTAAACGATTCACTTACTGATTGTATGATTCCGTTAGGTGTGGTGATGATGATACCTTTATTCGAATTTAGGATAAGGGGTGTCGAATGATTATTTTCACTAAAGCTCTGACAATGTGGTATAAGGAACCTAAGGACTGTTTTAACTGCGGCCTGGCCATTGTATGTAACCGGATTTGATTCAACCTCTAAATCCATTGGCACACCACTTATTGAGAATGTCATGATCCTAGCTGAAAGGATTATGCCTTGTTCAAGAAGCTTAATCCGCTCAGCTGCTGTTTTTTGTTCCTCTTTGTAAAGAAAGTCAAATATAGATTTTCCAATTAATTCATCTGGGTTTTTAAATCCTAATAACTGTGTGCCACCCTCATCAATAGCCAGGATTAGAGTATCCTTATGGGTGCATACAAAATAGGGTGATGTTACTTGCCCCGTTATATCGCGTGGACCCTTTTCAATAAAGTTTTCTTTGACTACCATTTTGTTGCTCCTCAAATGCTCATTTTATTCTATGTTTATTGTAATTTTGTTTTCCTTTGTGTTCAATACACGATAATGATAAAACGTGACAAATCACGCTGTTTATTATCAGAAAAGATGAAAAAACACATATAACAATATGATAGCAGTTGATAGGTATATGTTATCAATTGATATCAAATTTAATATGATGTTGTCGAATCCTTTGTTATATATGCATTTAGGTGCCTCTCAACCTGTCGATTGTCGACTTGCCAAGTTCCGGATCTTTGAGGCGGTCAATTAACACGGCTATGAATATCCTGTTGATCCCATACTAATCACAGCGCAATCGTGTTCAACTCCTGGCAATGCTCCTGTTTTATTTCCAATCGATATTGTGTCGTCATTTATATAGGCTGGAAGTTTTTCTTTGAATTGCTGTTGTTGAAGTATGGAATAGAATGTATTTCTCGATTCCTCGGTTAATTCCTCTCCTTCTACACCTGCTTTTAGACAAGCAACAATGTCTGCTGGTGTTGTGAAGTTATCTCTCCCTAATTGGATTGATGTGAAATCCAGCATTTTACGCTGAAGAATTGTCTGATGCATTTCCAAGTCTATTATTCTTTTATTGATTGATCAATCCCTAATAAATCGATTACAGCTGACTCGATGCTAGCCAGGGTATCACCCGTTATGACCAGTGTCAGGGATGCTCCACCCAGCCGACATGCCAGTATCATAGCTGAATTTCACAAATATGGCTTCAGAACCGTGACAGTTAGAGTTAAAGGGAAGTTTGTACGGAATGTTTCGATTTTCTCAATGGTCATAGTGATATCCCCCATAAATAAACTAGTTTACCCCGCTCTCGACAACGAGAGTTTTATTGCTGGTATCCATATGTGCAAAAGTGCCGAATGGAACAGCAATGTGCGGCGAACAATGTCCCATTTTAAAACCTCTTAATGCAGGTCTGCCTGCCAGGTGGATATAATGATCAAGGACTTCGTCAAGCGATAAAGACAGTTCTCCCTCAGGTACACAGTTATTGAAATCGCCAACAAGAATTCCTGATGCTGACTGAAGTTTACCAGCCATATAAAGCTGGTTCAACATTCGATCAACAGCCCGTGGTTCTTCATTGATGTCTTCAATCAAAAGTATTTTTTCTTCAGTATCTATTTCATAGGTTGTTCCCAGAGTACTGACTAGCAATGATAAATTACCACCTACTAATTGGCCTTCTGCTTTTCCTGCCACTTTTTCTTCTAGTAGTCCCGCTTCATCGGTATACTTTACGTCTGTTTGTTCAAAAAGCTGCCTGAATTGATTCTTGGATATTGGATTTGCATCCTCTTTCCCGATATCGGAAGCGATCATTGGACCATGGAAGGTAACTAGCCCAGCATGCTGTCTGATTGCAGTGTGCAGAAAAGTGATATCGCTGTATCCCCAGAAGATTTTCGGATTTTTTTTGATCAATTCATAATCAATTTCCGAAGCAATCCTGCCTGTCCCGTAACCACCGCCGGCACAAATAATGCCTTTAACAGAATCGTCGAGGAACATCCTGTGCAGGTCTGCCAATCGATCTTCGTCATTTCCGGCTAAATAACCATATACTTTGTAAAGTGATTTCCCAACTTTATAATTCAGACCTAATTGTTCGATGAATTCCAACCCGCGAACAAGATTCTCCTTATTAGGCGGGCTCGCTGGTGCGATGACACCGATTGTATCTCCTATTTTCAGGCGGACAGGCTTGATCATCATCATGAACCGACTCCTTATGAAATGATTGATTGTTTTAAATATATATTTTTGTATAGTATGTACTAGTAAAAAAGTGGGTGTCCCAAAAGTAATTAAACTTTTGTGCACCCTCTCTATTTTAAGTGCGGCTATAAAAATAGTACGTTGTTTTCCCTTCCCGGGAACTTTGTTTTCCGGGGAAGAATTATCAAGAAGCCCTATTGCCGGCTTTTTCAAAAGCAGATTTTTCTTGGAGCTGGCGGTGAGCCTCCATATCGCTTAGCTCCTGAGGGGTAAACTGATCATCCCTACCGAGTATCATTTCAACCTTGATCCACCTATCCCTCAGATGTCCGCGCAGATGTCTTCTCGCCTTCTACTCCAATCAACTCAGGTTTTGCATTAATGGTCGCAAAATAAAAAAAGAGGCGACTCTCAGTCGAATTTATTCGACCTTTTGAGTCAGCCTCTTCTAGTTCATTGCTTCATCATCTATAAATGAATTGTCATTGGTTGCGAAGTAGTTAAGTCCAGCGGCGATTGCGAAAGCTCCACCAAGTAATGCAAATGTAGTAATCATTATGTAATCGCTCCTGTCATTTAATGTTTTGGTCTGTTACTTATAGTATTCCCAGAATAGAAACCTATTAAACATTTTATTACAAAAAAATGACAATACTACTCAATATATTTATTTATCAGGTTTGTTATTCATAAGGGAAAACCTTAAGATGAAAAGGTTTTTTGAAGCCGATGGTGCTGATTAGTGCTTTATTTAATAAAAGGGATGAGAGCTATGAATTGTAGAGGACATCTAATTGTAATATACTGTCCTTACTGAATAAGTTTGTTACCAGTACATTTTTTCCCAAAATAAAAGAAGTTAAAATAGCCAGGGAATGAAATTCTTTCTATCAATTGCAATCAAGGGGGATAGAGAAATGGAAAGTACACACCAGCTTTATGATTTTTTAATGAACAACGCAATGAACATGACACATAGGTGGCTTGATTCGAGAGACCACGATGGATCAGCATATGATGCAAAAGCTGATTCGGAAACAGTTAGTCTCATAAAAAAGCAAAATCAGGAATTTATTAGGATTGTATCTGCTTCTTTGATTGGTGAGTCCGATTATACCGAGTGGGCAGCAAAAGTAGGGGCAAATCGTGCACAGTCCCAGACCGAACTGTCTGATGTATTGAAGAACTTCAAAAAATTCAGGGAGATATTCATGACCTTTGTGATTCAATTCGCGGATCAAAACGACGCAACCGTTGGAGAATTGGGGAATTGGACAAACCAAATAAATTACACTTTCGACCATATTATTGAATTGACCTCTGATCAGTATCAACGAATCCATAAAGAATACATTCAATCACACAGGGAGATGGTGCTTGAATTAAGCAGTCCGGTAATACCGTTATATTCTGGCATCGGCATTCTTCCTTTAGTTGGATCAATCGATACATACAGAGCAAAAGTGATCAGGGAGAAGACATTAGAACAGGCATCTCATTTAAAACTTGAACATCTAATCATTGATCTGTCGGGCGTACCGATTGTTGATACTATGGTTGCAAATGAATTGTTCCAGGTATTCAATGCTTTATCCCTGCTTGGAATTAACGCATCCCTAACCGGGATCAGTCCAGCAATAGCTCAGACCTCTGTGCAATTGGGGTTAGACTTCAGCAAAATACCCACCTACGCCAATCTAAGCCAAGCCCTTGATAAAATTGTGAAGAATTAACCTAAACTATTTTTTGGGGACGAAATCAATTCGTCCTCTTTTTATATTGCAGGAGGTTTAAATGGACATTAAAAGCCAACTCACCATATGATTTGAAATTGTTAAAAAACCGCTCTATAATGAAAAAGCTGTGTTAAATCCTGCAATAAAGCGGAAAATATACACAGCTACATATTTTTTGAAGGGGAGAAAAAGATGAAGAATATCTGGATTTTACTCTCAGCACTTACATTTGCAATTGGCTTGACAGCCTGTACAGCAAATCAGGAAACTGAGCCTGAAACACAAGACAAAGAAGAGGTAACCGAGGAAGAGACAGCAGTGAACCCTAAAAGTGTCTTGTATAAGTTTTACAGAAGTCTGGTTGATTCAATTAACGAGGCAGATAAAGAGCTAAATGCATACGAAGGTGAAGGGGAGCCAACCGCTGAAATGAAAACAGCTGCCAGGGAATCTGCAGCCACAGTAGCAACTAAGGTCCAAGCCATGGAAGTGCCTGCTGAACTGGAAGGTG
>DMSR01000214.1 GCA_003457145.1 Bacillus sp. (in: firmicutes) | reverse complement strand
CTGATAACGAAGCCAGTCTTTCAGACATCTTTATTCCTCCTCGGTTATATGTATATCTCATTATGAGAGTAGCAAGTAGATGTTGAAAAGTAAAACTTTTAATATTTATCCAATTGAAGAGTTGGGTATAAAGAAAATGTAGCAGGAGATAGGCAAAATCCGTTGAAATAGTTTAATTATTGAAAGGAGCGATAACATGAAAGTATCTTATCACGGACATGCAGTTGTTAAGATTGAAACGAATGGGAAGACGATCATGATTGACCCGTTCATTACTGGAAATGATCTTACTGATTTGAAGGTGGAGGATCTTCAGCCAGATGTCATCATCCTGACTCACGCTCATGGAGACCATCTTGGAGATACGGTTGAGCTGGCTATGCAACATGGTTCATTGGTAATCGCCAATTTCGAGGTCGCTACATATTTAAGCTGGAAGGGACTTAACACGCATGGTATGTCCATTGGCGGTGCATATGAATTCGATTTTGGCAAAGTGAAGATGACTCCAGCCTTCCATGGCACCGGGATGATTACCGAAAACAACGAAATCATTTATGGAGGCATGCCTGCTGGCATCTTGTTCATGGCAGAGGGAAAGACTGTTTATCACGCGGGTGATACAGCGGTATTTTCCGATATGAAGCTGATTGGAGAAAGACACCCGATTGATCTTGCATTCCTGCCTATTGGCGACAATTTTACGATGGGGCCAGAAGATGCGGCACTTGCAGCCACGTTTCTTGATGCCAAAGAAGTCGTACCCATCCATTTCAATACCTTCCCGCCAATCAAACAGGACCCCCATGCTTTTGTAAAATCTCTCAAGAAAAATAAGGGAAGAGTTCTTGAAGCCGGAGAGTCTATAGAACTATAAGAAAGCTGCTGCACAAAAAGTTGTGCAGCTTTTTCTAATTAAATGCTTTTTTCCTTACTGAAGGCATAGATATAAAATAAGACAACCATTTAGGAGGGGGAAAATGAAAAAGAACCGCTACCTTTTATATTTGTTATTATGCGGAGTGATGCTTTACATAGGAATGCCTGAGTTGACTTTCAGTACTGGCGGAAAAGAGACGCTTTTCGCTGGTTCTTGGCTATTTCTTGCGCTGCTCGTATTTGCGGGTAACCTGGCAGCCTTCCTGTATACCCCAAAAAAGCATGGACGTTCAGGCAGGGTAACAACAGAAAGCAAGCCAAGGAGGAAATCCCGGGTTTTTACTGGCTGATAAACAGCCAGTTTTTTTATTCCAACAGAATCAATAATCAATAACTTTTAATAATACGAGGGGACGATTGAATCAGGGCATCATAAACTTTATAATAATAATGGATAGAACTACTTTGAACGGAAAATTATTATAAAGGGTGAAAGTCTTGGCAACTAAGCATGAACAAATACTTCAATATATAGATGAATTGCCAATCGGAGAAAAAATCTCGGTACGCCAAATCGCCAAGGCGCTTAACGTGAGCGAGGGGACCGCTTACAGGGCTATAAAAGATGCGGAAGTAAAAGGATACGTCAGTACAATTGAACGTGTAGGGACAATCCGGATTGAAAGAAAGAAGAAAGAAAACATCGAGAGGCTAACTTTTGCGGAAGTAGTCAATATCGTGGATGGACAAGTATTAGGCGGCCGGGCAGGACTTCACAAAACACTAAATAAATTTGTAATCGGTGCAATGAAGCTGGAAGATATGATGCGTTATACTGGTGCTGGAAACCTGCTGATTGTCGGCAACCGAGACAAAGCACNNAGGCGCTGCTGTTCTTGTTACGGGTGGCTTCGATACGGAGGATCACGTAAAACGGCTCGCGGATGAACTGCAGCTTCCAATCATTTCAAGCAGCTATGATAGCTTTACAGTCGCGACAATGATCAATCGTGCAATCTATGACCAGTTAATCAAAAAAGAAATTATCCTCGCTGAAGACATCCTGACTCCCGTTTCAGAGACGATTTACCTCAGGACCGACGACCGCGTTTCTGATTGGTACCGTTATAAGGAAGAGACGATGCACAGCCGTTTCCCAGTCGTTGACCATAATATGAAGATTCAGGGGATGGTCACTTCAAAGGATGTCATGGGGCATGAGCAGGACACCATGATTGAAAAAATAATGACCAAAAACCCGATGTCAGTCAGTGGCTCGACAAGTGTCGCATCTTCCGCCCATATGATGGTCTGGGAAGGAATCGAAGTATTGCCAGTAGTGGATGATTCTAACAGGCTGGAAGGCATCGTCACCCGGCAGGATGTATTGAAAGCCCTGCAAATGATCCAGCGGCAGCCGCAGGTCGGAGAGACGCTAGATGACACTGTAACTAATCAGATGGTCATAACGAAAGGGAAGACAAAGGATGAGGACACCTTCCGCTGCCAGGTCACCCCGCAGATGACCAATCACCTTGGAACCATTTCGTATGGTGTTTTTACGACAATCGTTACAGAAGCAGCCAATCGGGTACTCAGAGGCTATAAAAAGGGAGATTTAGTCGTTGAAAATATGACCATTTACTTCATAAAGCCTGTCCAGATTGACAGTGTCATCGAAATATATCCAAAGGTGCTTGAAGTAGGCAGGAAGTTTGGGAAAGTTGATATCGAAGCCTTTAACGATGGCATTCTTGTAGGGAAAGCAATGATGATGTGCCAGCTCATAGACAGGCATTAAACAAATAAAAATGAAGCCATCACAAGAGTGGATTGGCTTCATTTTTGTTTGGGGAACGTGATGATCCAGGGTCAGTCTCCTTGACGCAGCTCCAGGATACGGTGACTTCGTCTTTCTTTTATTCTAGGCCGATCCATGTTTAATCAGTGCCTTCTGAAGCTTCCTTTGCAGCAAGAGGCAGATAGAACTTGTAGGCTTTCAATCCTGCCCAAACACTTAAGGAGCCGACAATAATAAAAATGGTTGCCACGATATATGTGACTGTAGATTGAAAGAGGAACAATTGGTTGACACCAAATAATGCAACGAACACGCCCAGGGCAATGCTCGATTTAGCGGAAAGCCATTTTTTTTCGGCTGGCCGCCTGCTGCGGACATATTTGACCTTATAGAAGATATAAAATGCGAATGAAAGTACGATCAATAGAACGAGAATAGGCATTACATTTCCTCCAGAGTTATAATCATCACTATTTTACCCCTAAATTATCAGGATTGCTATATAGAGGTTTTAATTGTTGTATGCTTCTGCTTTTCTTTTCGTGAAAATATGTTAATAATTAGAATAGGAAATAGGTGAAGGAGCATATTGATGAAAGCGCAAATTCTTGAAGCAATCGAAAATTATGAAACGATCATTATCCACCGTCATGTGAGACCAGACCCAGACGCATATGGTTCACAAGGCGGGCTCGCTGAAATACTTAAAGCCTCCTATCCAGGCAAGAATGTCTACACTGTAGGTAAAGAAGAACCTTCCCTCCATTACATGAGGCGACTTGATTCGATTCCAGATGAAACCTTTAAGGGAGCACTTGTCATTGT
>DMSR01000210.1 GCA_003457145.1 Bacillus sp. (in: firmicutes) | reverse complement strand
ATTTTTTCCGAAGCAGTCCAAGGTTTGGACAAAACAAGATCAATACGGCCATTTGGTCCGAAATAACACAGCGTTCGGACAACTTATCGTAATTACACCAGAATGCTGTCCGAAGTCGCTCCGAGTTCGGACAACTTCTCGTGGTTTCATCACAATGTTGTCCGAAGTCACCCTGTGTTCGGACTACTTATCGCGGTTCCCAAGAATGTTGTCCGAAGCAGCAGAATCCTCTTTTTATAACCTCTCATAACATAATCTTCTGTAGTGAGCAGAAACCCTATGAGATTTTAAAAGCTTTTTATGAGTTTTTGGAAGTGTTTTTGCTGAGAAATACGCTCTTCTAAAACATTGACACCCTAAACAAAATTCTCTATCTCAAGATGCATGGCTGTCACAGGTAGAATAGGAATGGAGATATGTTTTGTTCGACTCAATCAGTTTTTCAGAAAGGGGCAGTTTAGGTGGAGCAAAAAAATCAGGACAAACTAAACAAAGAAATGATGACGCTTTCAGAGCCTGAAGCGAAGTGGAACTTGGTTTGGGAAGAGACCTTTGGTTTTCCTGAGATAGATGAAAGCAGGTGGAATTTTGTTGAGGGTGGAACAGGGTTTGGGAATGAGGAATCTCAGTACTATACAAACCGTCAGGAGAATGCGCGAATCGAAAAGGGCATGCTGGTGCTTGAGGCCAGGAAGGAAGAGTATAAAGGGATGGAATATACATCCGCGAAATTGACGACCAGAGGCAAGGCNNGGCCAGGGAATATGGCCTGCAATCTGGATGATGCCTGAAGACATGCAAAGGTATTCCGGCTGGCCTGCCTGCGGCGAGATTGACATTATGGAACTGATTGGCCACCAGCCTGGTACCGTTTATGGAACACTCCATTATGGAGTCCCGCACACTTATACCGGAGAAAGCTATCAGCTTCCCGAAAACAAGAAGTTTTCGGATGATTTCCATGTGTTCACCCTCGATTGGGAGCCGGGTGAGTTTAGGTGGTATGTAGATGGGGAGCTCTACGCGAGACAGGATAAATGGTTCAGCACATCCATGGGAACAGGGGAACAGAATCCGCAAGGTGCTCCGTTTGACAGGGGATTTTATTTGCAGCTCAACCTCGCTGTTGGAGGGAAGTGGCCGGGTTATCCGGATCATACGACTCAACTTCCGCAGCAAATGGTGATTGAGTATATAAAGGTATATCAGAAAACAGAACAATAACTGATGAGGTGTATAAAGTGAACAAATTTTCTAGTGAGTTTATTTTTGGTACGGCAACATCTTCATATCAAATTGAAGGTGCATACAAAGAGGGGGGAAGGGGACTATCGATTTGGGATACGTTTTCCCGGATTCCTGGAAAAGTGATCAATATGGATAACGGTGATGTCGCGTGCGACCACTACCATTTATATGAGAAGGATATCGAGGTACTGAAGACGCTGGGGGTTGATTCCTATCGCCTATCAATTGCCTGGCCAAGGATTTTTCCTGAGCAGGGCAAGTATAATCAGGCTGGAATGGACTTTTACAAAACTTTAATCAAACGTTTGATTGAAAACGGAATCAAGCCCTCTGTTACGCTTTATCATTGGGATTTGCCAATGTGGGCCCACGAACAGGGAGGCTGGACAAACAGGGAATCTGTGAAGTGGTTCATCGAGTATGCTGAAAAGTGCTTCGAGGAACTAGATGATCAGGTGGACATGTGGATTACCCATAATGAGCCATGGTGTGCAGGTTTCCTCGGCTACCATCAAGGAATTCATGCCCCGGGACACACGAATATGGATGAGGCGCTGAAGGCTGTCCACCATATTTTGCTGTCGCATGGTGAAGCGGTATCTCTGTTGAAAGAAAAGTTCAGATCCAAAACACCTATCGGAATCACGCTTAATTTATCGCCGATGTACCCAGTGAGCAGCTCTGCCAATGATCAGCTCGCTGCCAATAATGCGGACGGTTACTCTAATCGCTGGTTCCTTGATCCAGTACTAAAAGGTTCTTACCCTGCAGATATGATGAATTTGTTCTCCAAATATGTCCACTCCTACGACTTTATCCATGAGAGGGATTTAGAAAAGATTTCAATCAACTGCGATTTCTTTGGAATCAATTTTTACAGCCGCGGTTTGGTTGAATTCAATGCTGCATCTGATTTCCTGTTCAGGAATGCGTATTCGGACTATCCGAAGACGGGCATGGGCTGGGATATTTCTCCTGCTGAATTTAAAGATCTGATCCGCCGTCTGCGTAAAGAGTATACAAAACTGCCAATCTATATTACTGAAAATGGCGCAGCCTTCGATGATCAAGTTTCCGAGGATAAAAGGGTCCTTGATCCTGAGCGCCAGCAGTATGTCGAAAACCATATTCAAGCGGTTGCCGAACTGAATGAGGAGGGCATGAACATCGCGGGGTATTACCTGTGGTCCCTGCTCGATAATTTTGAATGGGCATTTGGCTATGAAAAACGCTTTGGAATTACTTATGTCGACTTTGAAACACAGGAGAGAATTCTAAAGGACAGCGGTTATCGCTATGCAGAAATCATCAAGGAACGATCAATTTAAATTCCAATATACCTCCGGAGTGATAATGATGGAAAAATACAGAATCGATGAGCAGCAATACTTTGTAATTGAACAATTTGACCAGGCAAAGACATTCTCGAGCTTCCTTCCGGGACTCGCTGGCTTGTACGGCATACCGATTTGGTCCTTTTATGTGAATCGAGGCCAGGCAATGGTGAGCTTCGGTGTTCAGGATAAAAACCATGCGATCACTGAGTTTTTTCCGGCTAATCAGGCGTATCAACGCGTTTCCATGAACGGGTTCCGCACGTTCGTCAAATTGACTGGTGAGCAAGGAGCAACGATTTTCGAAC
>DMSR01000359.1 GCA_003457145.1 Bacillus sp. (in: firmicutes) | reverse complement strand
ACAATCAGCAAGGATAAAGGATAAACGATGTATTCATTCCAAAAGCCCTTGCTGTCGGGTGTGATCGGCTGGTCATATTCCGTACAACCTGTCAATACGGTCATAAGCAAGATCAGACCCAATACCAATACTATTCTTTTTTTCAAGCTTAATTTCCTCCTAACTTACAGAAACGTCCATATATTTTTATGTGCTTGTCCAAACCTTACTTATGTACACTTTGCCTTTAAAAAGGCAGAATGCAATTCAAGAGTATTTTAACATCTTTTATTGAGGAGCGCTGATAAAAATTGCAATTAACGAATTTTTTTTCCGTTAATCAGTATCTCCAGCTTTAGGCCTCTTCAAAACCTTTGCCACCTTTAAAACATGCTCAAGGCTTTTTTTTATGTCATGCATGCCCATTTCCGCAACAGGCTTCCTGGCAATAACAATATAATCATTTCCTGTTTGGACACGTTCCTGAAGTTCATGAAAGGACTGGCGGACATATCTTTTTACTTGGTTTCTTACGACGGCGTTGCCAATTTTTTTGCTTACTGACAATCCAATCCTGAAGTTTTCCTGCTCTTGCTTTTTCAGGACATAAACAACGAATTGCCGATTCGCAAACGACTTCCCCTTCTTAAATGCCTCTTGGAATTCTTTATTTTTTTTCACTCTAAATTCTTTTTTCATCTATTTAGCACCTTCAATTCTCGGATGGGTCTAATTTCTTTGACCAGCATAGTATTGCCCCAAAGAGAAAAAAGACCACTGACATTTCAGTGGCCTAAGCAGATAATACTTTTCTTCCTTTTTGACGACGGCGTGCAAGAACCTTACGGCCGTTTGCACTGCTCATACGGCTGCGGAATCCGTGAACTTTACTGTGTTTACGTTTATTTGGTTGATACGTACGTTTCATATATGTGACACCTCCCTGAGGAATAGCTGTAACAGACAGTCTTTGTAATTATAAAGAGGAGCACATGGAATTGTCAAGTGCCTATCCGAAACAGAATGCACATCAAAGAAATGTTTTTTTTCGAAATGACTCTGGATTTTCACCTTTACCAATGACCGACTAATGGCATAATCTTTGACAATCATGTTGTTTAACTCTCTTTCACAACGAAGTTAATCCAAAAATATTATGGCTCTGCAGACTTGATTATGGATTTCTTTAAGAACTAAACAATTTTCCAGGTCTGTCCCCTGTGCATTCTTGGTTTGGATGCAGCAACGAACTTTTTCTAGCAATCCTCACGCCCATCCATACAATTACCACAGGCAAAATAATTTATTCTCCATCACACCATAATCCCTCGTAAATAAAAGTTCACTCTGGATCATTGTATTTCCTATTAGTACTGTTTTCGGTGACTTTATTTTTTCGCGGGCCTTTCTCAGCATTCAAAAAGGCTCTTTACCCGAGGGTTTTATATAGAAAATGATTCGATCTCACACTTTTCTCTTTTGTGATTGAACTGTATGCCTTAACAACTGGCTTCCACACCAGCCACTAGCATTAAAAAATCAGCAATGCCATTTCACAGCCCATTGATATTAACCAAAGACGTTTAGGTAATGAGCGTAAATATATGGAGAAGTGATGATTTTTTTCAGTCAGTAAAAAAATCACAATCACCTTAAACAAAAAATTTTTTCGTTTGAATTTCGACACGTTTTACTGCCCTGTGGACAAAAATCGACACGTTTTTCTTTATCCACAGCTTGATTTTACACCTTTTACACAAGTCAAGGGCCTGTGGACAAATTAACTCCACAGAGGGAGGGGATTGTGGATAATACTTTTAAAAGCGTTGCACGACACTGGATTATCTGATATTATATTTGTGTTTTCACTCTTAATAAATCGATGTTGAAATTTACTTATCCACAAATTGTGGATAAGCTGTGGATAGGTTATTCAGGCCTGTTGTAAAACTTTGTCCACAAGAAGTGGATATTGTCGAAAAGCTTCTTTGTTTCCTTATTATATATTTTTCCACATTCATAGTTTCGTATATTTATTAATTCAGGGGTTGTACAGCGTGTATAATCAGGTTTTTTCCAGTCGATAAACTCTCTGTATTTAACACTTAAGAATCGGTGAAGAACCACAAGAACGGCTATAAAAACTTAATAAAAAGAACGGAAAAGGAGGGATAATTGTTGGAGAACATTTCAGATCTGTGGAATAACGCTCTCGCTAAAATCGAGAAAAAGATCAGTAAGCCAAGTTTTGATACATGGCTTAAATCTACAAAAGCACATACGCTTCAAGGTGACGTCCTTACCATTACGGCGCCCAATGAATTCGCCCGCGATTGGCTGGAAGAGCGGTATTCACAATTAATCAGCGGCATCCTATATGAGATCACCGGCGAAGAGCTTTCTGTAAAATTCATCATTCCTCAGAATCAAAATGAACAAGATCTCGATATTCCATTGCCTCCGAAGCGGGTAAAGAAAGAGGACGATATACCAGATTTGCCTGTCAATATGCTGAATCCAAAATATACTTTTGACACATTTGTTATTGGATCAGGAAACCGATTCGCCCACGCTGCATCACTTGCAGTAGCTGAAGCTCCCGCAAAGGCTTATAATCCTTTGTTTATTTACGGGGGCGTAGGACTGGGAAAGACTCACTTAATGCATGCAATCGGGCATTACGTCCAGGACCATAATCCGAACGCCAAAGTGGTGTATTTGTCATCTGAAAAATTCACGAATGAATTCATCAACTCCATCCGTGACAATAAAGCTGGCGATTTTCGCAATAAATACAGGAATGTGGACGTCCTTCTCATTGATGATATTCAATTCCTTGCAGGTAAAGAACAAACCCAGGAAGAATTTTTCCATACTTTCAATACATTGCACGAAGAAAGCAAGCAGATCGTCATCTCGAGTGACCGTCCTCCAAAAGAAATTCCTACCTTGGAAGACAGGTTAAGATCCCGTTTTGAATGGGGCTTGATAACTGACATCACCCCGCCTGACCTGGAGACAAGGATTGCCATCCTTCGTAAAAAGGCGAAAGCGGAAGGACTGGATATTCCGAATGAGGTCATGCTTTATATCGCTAATCAAATCGATTCCAACATCCGTGAGCTTGAAGGTGCACTCATCCGCGTTGTTGCTTATTCTTCGTTAATCAATAAGGATATCAATGCTGACCTGGCTGCAGAAGCTCTTAAGGACATCATTCCCAGCTCAAAGCCAAAGGTCATAACCATCCTTGATATCCAAAGAGTCGTAGGCCAGCATTACAATGTAAAGCTGGAGGATTTCA
>DMSR01000043.1 GCA_003457145.1 Bacillus sp. (in: firmicutes) | reverse complement strand
TCTCAATGGCTTCAGCGGCGATTTCCCTTCTTGGCAGTTGGGCCAATTGCTTATGCACCTCACTTTGCACATCCTTTGCCAGCTCCTGCGACGTTGTCACTAATATTGCACAGGCTCTTGTATCATGTTCAGCCTGTGACAGCAGGTCTGCTGCTACTTCATCAGCACGGGCGGTCTCATCTGCCAGAACGGCGATTTCACTTGGACCGGCAATCATATCAATGGCCACATCGCCAAATACCTCGCGCTTGGCAAGTGCGACATAGATATTTCCAGGCCCGGTTATTTTATCAACTGGCTTGATCGATTCGGTGCCATATGCCAAAGCGGCGATTGCCTGAGCACCGCCAACCTTATAGATTTCTTTAACTCCTGCAAGATCGGCAGCCACTAATACTCCTGCAGGAAGCTTTCCGTCGCGGTCCGGCGGGGACACCATCACAATCCGTTCCACGCCAGCTGTTTTTGCAGGAATGACATTCATTAACACAGAAGAAGGGTATGCTGCAGTTCCCCCGGGTACATAAACACCTACTGAATCAAGCGGGGTGACCTTCTGTCCGAGGATTGTACCATTTTCCTCTGTCGTCATCCACGATGGACGGAGCTGTTTTTCGTGGTATGTACGGATATTTTCTGCCGCTTCTTTAATGATTTCGATAAGATGTTCACTAACACCCTTGTAAGCTTCTGCGATTTCTTCAGCAGTCACTTGAAAACCATCGAGCAATACGGAATCGAATTTTTCAGTAAAGGTCCTGACAGCTTGATCTCCAGAACTGCGGACTTCAGCTATGATATCCTGTACAGCTTTCCGCTGCTCTTCTGTCCCGCCATCTACGGTCCTCTTCAGCGAGATCTCTTCATCTATTTGTAAAATTTCCATTCAGAATCCATCCTTTCAGATGCAGCCATATCTACTGGAATTTCAAAGATAAAACTTCTATATCACCGCATTCAATCGCTGGATCAGTTCACTGATGCGCTCGTCCTTAATCCTGTAACTGACCGGATTGACAATCAGCCTTGATGTCACGGAGGTAATTGTTTCATATTCAACAAGACCGTTCTCCTTTAGAGTTCTTCCGGTTGAAACGATATCAACGATCCTATCCGCAAGGCCAATCAGCGGGGCCAGTTCAATTGAACCGTTCAGCTTGATGATTTCAACCTGCTCGCCCTGCTGCCTGAAATAAGCTGCAGCTATATTCGGGTATTTTGTCGCGATTTTTGGTGCGACATCATTCATTTTTGTGTCAGGAAGTCCGGCAACAGCCAGGTAGCAGCCGCTGATTTTCAAATCAAGCAGTTCGTACACATCCCGCTCTTCCTCAAGCAGTACATCTTTTCCGGCAATACCGAGGTCGGCTACCCCATGTTCGACATATGTAGCTACGTCCATTGGCTTTGCTAAAATGAAGCGAAATCGTTCTTGCTCCACATCGATAATCAATTTTCTTGAATCATCAAATTCTGGGGGGAGTTCATATCCTGCCCGCCGCAGAAGCTCGGCAGCTTCATTAAATATCCTGCCCTTCGGCATGGCAATCGTTAATTGATCGTTCATTCTGTTCCCCCCCTTTCTGCTTTCCCAACGAGGAAAACGACATCATTGAATGCATTCGTGCAAGCATCAAGGTTGCGGACGGCACTGATATCCTGCAAGACAACCCTTTCTCCATCTTCCCGACGCCGTAATGCCAGCTGGTATGCTTCCTTTCTCCGTTCAAGGCTGAAGAGAATGCAAGTAACCGGTTCTGGGCTTCCCAGGTCTCCAATACTTTCGAGCAGACGGTCGAGACGGATCGCAAAACCAGTTGCTCCTGTTGTTTTGCCGAATTTCTCGAGCAGCCTGTCGTACCGTCCTCCATTCCCAATTGGGAATCCGACCATTCCTGCATACACTTCAAATAGGATTCCTGTATAGTAGCTCATATGGCTGACGATTGTTAAATCGAATTTGATTCGCTCCGGTTCGCCAAAGTCTTCAATCACATCCCAAAGAAGCTTCAGTTCATCAAGAGCCGCCCTGCCTTTTCCGTTTTCTACTAATTCGGAAGCTTTCCCGATAACTTCAGGGCCGCCCCGCAGCTCAAGGAACGATAATAAGCGCTGTGAATCGATGGATGACAATGGCAAAGACTTGACATGCTCACGAAAGCCAACATAATTCTTTTCGTATAAAAACCTGGTTAACTCATGCGCTCGTTCTTCCGTGCCAAGAATCTGGACAAACAATTCATTGACGAAGCCAACATGCCCTACAGACAGCTGGAACTGCTCAAGACCTGACTTTTTCAAAGAGGAAATGGCCAGCGCAATCATTTCGCCATCAGCGCTGACAGAGCTGTCGCCAATGCATTCGACACCAATTTGTTCAAACTCTGCAGGTCTTCCGCCTTCTCGCTGCTGAGCGCGAAAGACATTTGCCGAATATGCCAGCCTTAATGGCACCTGGTCGTTAAACAGCTTAGACGCTGCCACCCTGGCAATCGGTGCGGTCATATCTGGCCGCAGTACAAGTGTATGCCCTTGCTGGTCCAACAGCTTAAACAGCTGCTGGTCAAGGATTGCCGAGGCGTTCCCTACCGTTTCGTAATATTCAAGCGTTGGGGTCTCAATGAATTGGAAGCCCCATCGTTTCATTTCGGTTTCGATTGAGGTCCTTACCTTATCCATAGCCTCATTCAATACCGGAAGTGTATCTCTCATGCCAAGCGGCTTTTCAAACATGAATAAACGACTCATCAATTTCACCCTCTTCATTGCTGGTGTATTTTATCTTTTTACCCATATAGGAAGTTGTTTAGTTAAATGGTTTAAAATAATC
>DMSR01000283.1 GCA_003457145.1 Bacillus sp. (in: firmicutes) | reverse complement strand
GTTTGAACGTAAAGATGTATTTATCATTGCCAGTGTATCCTGCATCTATGGACTTGGTAATCCAGATGAATACCGGGATATGGTCGTCTCCCTGAGAACCGGCATGGAAATTGAAAGGAATAAGCTATTGCACCGGTTAGTCGATGTCCAGTATGAACGGAATGACATTGACTTCAAGCGCGGAACTTTCCGCGTCCGGGGCGATGTGGTGGAAATCTTCCCGGTTTCCCGCGATGAGCATTGCATGAGGGTCGAGTTTTTTGGGGATGAGATTGACAGGATCCGTGAAGTGGACGCTCTGACTGGTGAAATCATCGGTGAACGTGATCATGTGGCGATTTTTCCAGCTTCCCACTTCGTAACACGCGAGGAAAAGCTGAGGGTTGCGATTGAAAATATCGAGAAAGAACTAGAAGAACGGCTGGAAGTGCTTCATGCCGAGGAAAAATTGCTCGAGGCACAGAGGCTTGAACAGCGGACGAGGTATGATCTTGAGATGATGCGTGAAATGGGCTTCTGCTCCGGTATCGAGAACTATTCGCGCCATTTGACGTTAAGGCCGCCTGGTGCGACTCCATATACGCTGATCGATTACTTCCCGGACGATTTTTTAATTGTTGTTGATGAGTCGCATGTTACATTGCCGCAAATAAGGGGAATGTTTAATGGAGACCAGGCACGAAAGCAGGTGCTTGTCGACCACGGTTTCCGTTTGCCGTCGGCAATGGATAATCGTCCGCTGACGTTCCCTGAATTTGAGAAACATATCAATCAGGCAGTCTTTGTATCGGCTACGCCTGGTCCATATGAACTGGAACACACACCTGAAATGGTTCAGCAGATTATCCGTCCGACAGGCTTGCTTGATCCGACCATCGATGTAAGGCCTATTGAGGGCCAAATTGATGATCTGATCGGTGAAATTCAGGAACGGGCCAGCCGTAATGAACGGGTGCTGATCACGACTCTAACGAAAAAGATGTCCGAGGACTTGACGGATTATCTGAAGGAGATTGGCATCAAAGTCCAGTATCTGCACTCTGAAATCAAAACCCTTGAACGGATTGAAATTATCCGCGAGCTGCGGCTTGGAAAATATGATGTCCTCGTCGGTATCAACCTGTTACGGGAAGGGCTTGATATTCCTGAAGTTTCACTCGTGGCCATTCTCGATGCCGATAAGGAAGGCTTCCTTCGTTCTGAAAGGTCGCTCATCCAGACAATGGGCCGAGCGGCCAGGAATGAACGCGGGCATGTCATCATGTATGCAGACAAGATGACGAACTCGATGGAGCTGGCAATCGGTGAAACGACTCGCCGCCGAGCGATCCAGGAAGCGTATAATGAAAAACATGGAATCACACCGCAGACAATCAAGAAGGACATCCGTGATGTAATCCGCGCAACAATGGCAGCAGAAGAACAGGAAGGCTACAGTCCTTCTGAAGGCTTGAAGAAGCTCACAAAGAAAGAGCGCGAACAGGTACTATTCAATATGGAAAAAGAAATGAAGGATGCGGCAAAGGCTCTCAACTTCGAACGGGCAGCCGAGCTTCGTGACCTCATTCTCGAGTTAAAAGCGGAAGGATGACGTAAACATGGCTATGGATAAACTGATAGTTAAAGGCGCCAGAGCCCATAACTTGAAAAATATAGATGTCACCATTCCAAGAGATAAGCTTGTTGTGCTGACAGGACTTTCCGGTTCAGGAAAGTCCTCGCTTGCATTTGATACGATTTATGCAGAAGGGCAGCGCAGATATGTGGAGTCATTATCTGCATATGCTCGTCAATTCCTCGGCCAAATGGACAAGCCGGACGTAGATTCCATTGAAGGGTTGTCCCCGGCAATATCGATCGACCAGAAAACAACAAGCCGTAACCCCCGGTCAACGGTAGGAACGGTGACGGAAATTTATGATTACCTGAGGCTGTTATTTGCAAGGGTAGGGCGGCCCGTCTGTCCTGTCCATAAAATAGAAATCTCATCGCAGACAATCGAGCAAATGGTTGACCGTGTGCTTGAATATCCGGAAAGGACTAAGCTGCAGATCCTCGCACCGCTTGTATCNNGACGGGGAAATGCATGACCTTGGAGACGAGATTGAACTGGAGAAAAACAAGAAGCATTCGATTGAAGTTGTCATCGATCGAATTGTCGTAAAGGAAGGCATTGCTGCCCGATTGGCCGACTCTTTGGAGGCTGCGCTTAAGCTAGGCGAAGGCAATGTGCTCATCGATGTCATTGGAGAAGAAGAATTGATGTTCAGCGAAAACCATGCCTGCCCGATTTGCGGTTTTTCGATCGGCGAGCTTGAACCGCGTATGTTCTCTTTCAACAGTCCATTCGGCGCATGCCCGGAATGTGATGGACTCGGAGCTAAGCTTGAAGTGGATGTCGATCTAGTCATTCCAAACAAGGAGCTGACATTAAAGGAGCATGCGATCGCCCCGTGGGATCCGACTAGTTCACAATATTATCCTCAGCTGCTTGAAGCAGTCTGCAACCATTATGGGATTGATATGGCTGT
>DMSR01000489.1 GCA_003457145.1 Bacillus sp. (in: firmicutes) | reverse complement strand
GGGGGTCTGACCCCCTTGCTTTTTAGTTGGGATTTTCGGAGAATAGAGGAGATACATACATTTTTTAAGGGGGTTCTATGCTTCATGTGGGGAGAGTTTAAGAAGTTTGCCTTGAAGGGGAATGTGCTTGATTTGGCTGTAGGGGTCGTTATCGGGGCAGCATTTGGAAAGATTGTCACCTCGCTGGTCAATGACATCATCATGCCGGTTGTTGGTTTACTGACGCTTGGAACCAGCTTTTCCGAACTTACATATAAGTCTATTAAGTACGGGGCGTTCCTGCAATCTGTCGTTGATTTTTTCATTACAGCCTGGGCGATTTTCTTTTTCGTTAAGCTAATTACGCGATACAGGAAGAAGGAAGAAGTGAAGGAGACTGTTCCAAAGCCTGATGCAAAGGAAGAGCTTCTAATACAAATCCGCGATTTACTGAAACAAAATCATCGCTTGTAATTAAGGCAGCTCACCGGGCTGTCTTTTAACATGTACCATTATTTAGCTGAAATACCAACTTTTAATTAAGTTTATTAAGTTTTCTGTTATCTATCCCGGGTAAATATAGAATGCAAGGCCAATACAAAACCAAGAAGGGACTGGTTAAAGTGCTGAACTTTACGTCGACTTCGGAATACGTCATTGGCTATGCAAGCGGAGGAAGATTTGCGTTGCAGTCTCAAGGTACGCTGGTCTTAAATCGATATATTTAACATCGATCGACCCCAGCAGTAATTGAAGATCTGCAACTGTTTGCTCCTCCCTCGTCCGTCTGTCGGACTTAAAAAAGGTGTTGGCCAGTTTAGTTGGCCTGCACCTTTTTTATTGGCGATAGGATAAGCCCTTGTGTCGGCTGGAGCCGATCATGAAGTTAACTTCTAGTAAAGAGCTGTAACCTCCGATGCGCCGCTCAAGGTTTACTCCATACAAGCAATGGATATTTAATAACTATCATAATGAAGGAGGTTTTAACGATGGAAAAAGATCACATGATTCATAAAAATGGCGAAGTAGATACTAGCGCGGTCGATGATACACTTGAACGGATAGACACTGAGCGTGCAGATGAAATCCTGGGTGATTTCAACGAATTCAGGACCTACTTGAGCAAACGGATCAATCTAGGCAAGAAGGCTGGATTAGATGAAGAACAGCTTGCCAACACTGCACAAAAAATTGCCGACTATCTGGCTGAAAAGGTACCACCTCGCAACAAGGAGGAGCAATTACTGAAGGAACTTTGGAAAGTCGGCACAAAAGAAGAACAGCACATGCTTGCACATATGCTGGTGAAGTTGGCTGAATAGCAATTCCCCACAAAAAATCGCCCTCAAACTGGGCGATTTTTTCTAATTCACATTTTTTGTCATTTGAACAAACCTAATATAACTTTTCTTCCAGTCCCCATGAACTAGGAGACGAGACTAATATGGCCTATCTGAAAAATGAATTCTTTTCCCTTCCTTTTAAAATATCCCCTATCCAGCCTTTGGCCCTCAAATAAATATACAGGCCGACAGTTGATAATATAATGAGTGCCCCTGCAAACGCATATCCTAGCTTCCATTCCAATTCGGGCATTACTTTGAAATTCATTCCCCAAAGAGCACCCCATGCCATAATTGGTGTAAATAAAACCGTCATAACTGTGAGAGTTTTCATGATTTCATTACCGCGATGAGTCGACACAACTTCTTCCAATCTAATCATCGTATCAATTTCCTGCTGGTATTCACCCAACAACGTCCGAATCCTCTCAATCCGGGTCTCCACACGATAAAATTCGATTAGATCATTAATCTCGCAGCCGAAGGCTTCCGCTGCAGTGAATTTCAGTTCAGTAACTGGAATCAATAAGTTTTTCCAGATTAAAAGTTCATGACGGTTTTTATAGATCTCGTCTAATATTGTTAGATTGTTCTCCTCCTTCAACTTCCACAGGAGATTGTTCAGCCGCTCCTCATATTCATCTATTTTTATTAGATAATCCGATAGAATTTCTCCAAGAATGATGAAAAAACCATCTACTCCGTTCTCTGCCTGCTCCATTTGCTTAAGAACCCCTGAGGCGGGGGCCCTCTCCAATAAAGACATATCAAACCCATTTGTTATGATGAATTCTTTTGATATATAAAAATTAAAAATGCTTTTTCCATCCTTTTCTTCAATGTCTTGTTTATAAATAAGTGAACCCCAAACATATTCCTTCCCTCTCGTCTGGGTATTGAGATGAATGAAATTTGAATCTTTTTCTATTATATCTCTATACCAGTTATTGCAAGTAGGAAATGTGGAAATAATCTCCTCCAGCTCTTCTGTCTGGCCTTCTTGGAGGTCATACCAAATCCATTTCCCATCATTAAAGGTATGCTGCATTGTTCTCAAGCCCTTCAGAATCCTATGATATTAAGAATACTCTTCCCTAAAGCGCACATTTTAAACGAGATTGACCATCCCATATCTAAAACTTGCCATAACTTCCATCTGAATAATGTTTCTTGTCTTCGATGCCCGGGTAAACAGTATCATATGAGGCAGACAAAATCTCTTTAGGCCTCTAAACACTTTTAAAATAAGTGTTATTACTGGGAGGGACTATACTATGCAAACTGGCTCAATGAAATCAGCCGTAATGTTAGGTGTTGGTGCAGCTGCAGTCTGGATGGCAATGAAACCCGAAAATAAATCGAAACTGACAAATATGGCGACGCAAATGAAAGATAAAATCATGCCATCCGGAAAGAAGGATGTCATTCCTGTACAGAAAGCCGGAAACCCAGATCCACTTGACCTTGAAGACAACAAGATGGTCAGCGAAGGATCAATGTACGGAGTGAATTACTACAACGAGAATCTCCAAGAACAACGTTAAAAATCCGGGGAATTGCTTCCCCGGTCTATTTTTGTTTATAGCGTTTTTCGTACATTTCTTGCTTTTTGGAATTTTATCGATTATTTATTTTTCTCTGTTCAGCATAAATTTGAAACCAAGAAGGACCCAATGTATCAGAAAGCCACCATCTGCTTGTTTACTATTAGTCAAACTAGCCAACAATATGATTCAAGGGGGTGGAAGATATAGGTATTTTATTTATCCTTGTATATTTGATGATTGTTATAACAGTTATTGAAATAAATACAACCATTTTTGTCGTGACTGGTCTTGATCGTAAAATAGCCAGGTTCCAGGTGATTTCCATGCTTACTGGCACTGGCTTTACAACAGGTGAATCAGAGTTAATCATCGACCATCCAGTCCGGAGAAGATTGGGTGCTTTTTTGATTCTGTTCGGTGCGTTTTCTCTGGCTGTCATTATTTCTGCTATAAGCAACTTATTAACGGACAGTTTTTATACAATGGAAATAGCTTATATAGCCGCTGGATTAATTGTTCTTTTATTTATCCTGAGGGCACCTTCCGTAAGGAAAAAACTAACAAAAAAGTTAAAGAGCGAATTGAAGGAGAATTATACATTGGCGGATTTGCCGATTTCAGATGTCCTCCTGATGGATGAAGATGATGAGGTACGTGAAATTTCAATAAAAGAAGATTCTCCTTTCATTGGTAAAGTATTCAATGAGATTGTCGATCCTGAGGAGGACATCAAGCTTTTATTCATAAAAAGGGGCGACATTAACATTCGCAATAAAGCTTTTAATACTGCATTAAAAGCAGGAGACCGACTCTTGTTATACGGAAATAATCCGCTTATCTCCGAAAAATTTGAAAAAGGGTCCTAACCCCCTTGAGGTGATAAGAGAGATTAGGACCCCTGTTTATTTTTTCCAAGCTCAGCTATACCTTCCTTGCACACCCCAAAAGATAACCAGGAACAGCCATGGCATAAGAAGTCCAGGTGGTGAGGTTCCACTTTCTCCGCAGTGATCTTCAAAAGGGTTGACTTTGAGTAGCTATTTCCCGGTACAAGTCCCAAATGGCGGATTACCTTTCCATCCATGGACAGCACATGTTCGTTCGACCCCTCACTCGCTTCACAAATCTCAAACCCGCGATGGGGACACGCCATACAGGCATCATCGAATGCCGCAACCACTCGTATTTGAAAATCCTGCTTTGGGTCACGAATGTCCTTAACGATGCTTTCCATTTCCTTAACAAACTCTGGACTATACCCCATGCCTCTAAAACCATGTACGCACAGGAGATGATGTCCACGCAGTGTCTTTTTCACTCCATCCCTCCTGACAATCAATACTATTAAATTCTCTGATTCTTGTAAAAACCCTTTTTTAAATCAAATTCTCCATTGTAAGCAGCTGTTAATATCGCGAATCTCGAATACTGCTATTCGACCACCAGACGATTCCGATTTTTTTACTTATAGTTAAGTAGTGCAAAAATAAGATCACTAGACTGCCTGTATTCATACCAATGATTACTCCTTCCATCCTCCATCCTGGCTGTGAACCCATCAAGTATATGAGCGAAAAGGTGACGATCGTTGCCCACACAGAATGGATGAAAGCATCTTTTACCAGTCCAAGTCCTATTAAATAGGCTTGCATGGGGATGGTGAAATAATGAAACAGGAAGTATGGCGCCAGCAACTGTAAATATACTGCTGCTTCCTTCGAGTGGAAAAACATGCTGGTCAATGGCTCGGCCAGAAAGTAGAATGCAATCACGGATGGCAATCCATATAAGAATGTCAGCAGCATCACCTGCTGCAGTAGTTTTTGAAGCTTATGAAATTCATTTTGCGCATAGGCCTTGGAAACGGTCGGTATAAGGATGATTAAAAAGGAGTGGGCAATGAATGCCGGGAAGAACCCAATTGTCATCGCTACCCCCGCGAGCATTCCAAATTGCTCTGTTGCCATCTCAGGAGAGACTCCGGCACTGATGATTGCCATTTTTATTAAAAATGGCTGGACCGCATGGGTCAGCGAGTGAAAAATCCGCAGGCCGGTTGTTGGGACGGAAACGGCAACAAGATTCCTTCTTACCTCCCTGCCGCTGACCATTTTTCCCGGGATATTCTTAATCCTTTGATAGGAGACAATGAATAAGTGCAGTAAATAAAGAAAAACAACAAGCTCGCTGCCTGCTAACGTGCAAAACGCTACCAAAAGAGCAGCTTCACTTCCAAATTCAAAGTATTGAAAAACAGCTGTCAACAACCCAAGCTGGACTGTCTTTCTCATGAAATGCGATACTGCAATTTTCCCCATTTGCTGTTTTCCCATGAAAAATCCTCTGGCAATCGCTGAGATTGTCATGACCGGTATGAGGGATAACACAACCCACTTCAGCAAAGGATGATAATCTTTGAATACCGGAAGAACCGGCAGGACAATGGCAGCGGCGATAAACAGGACCGCTGTAAACATAACTGCCAGCTTAACAGCGTGTTTAATCATGCTCCGATGGTATATTTCATCCTTTTCCGCCACAAGCTTTGAAATCGAAACGGGCAATTCAAAGTTTGCTAGCATCATAATCAGGAAAATCGTCGGCAAAATCGTCATGTAATGCCCCATTCCGCTTTCCCCAAGCTCTCTGGCAAGGATCATATTCACAAGGAATTCCATCACTTCACCTAGAAAAGTCGCAATAACAAGGACAGACATCCCTTTTAAAAAAGTATTCATAGCTTCGCTCCCAATTCAATTTCTTTTATACTCATTTCGTAAACAAAAATCGACTTCTGGATCTTTACGATTTATTATGCATTCCTGGTTCAGGAGTATATCGAAAAGAGCTTGAACCAAGAAGGATAGGGAATTTAAGTCCAATCACTGCGAAAAACAGCCTCTATATACTTATGAGACAAGTCCTTACTTTATTAAGGAAAGTCTGTTTTATTGAATCAATCGGGGATTGGAACAGGAATACAAGGATTGGCCGGCGGAAAATCATTATGACTAGCAATTAGTGACCTTGTTTTGATGAACGTTTTTTATAGCGGGAATTTTATCTTTATAGGTAAAAAATGAATTCTATAGGATAATGCTAATTTCATAGCGGAAATAGCGATTTAATAATGAAAAACAAATTTAAGTGCAAACTGAATTTTGAAGTAAAAAAGGAAGGTCTGCTCAATAATCGAGCAGACCTTCCTTTTTTCTTATGATAGATCTTCCAGCAATAAATAGAGCTTCTCCCTCTCCCGTTCCAATTGAGCTATATTTGCAAACAGCTCCTGAAGCTTTTCGATGTCTGATATGGACGCCATTTCGCTTTCCAGCTCAGCAATGTTTTTTTCGAGCGTTTCAATCTGATCGACTAGCTTGCTCTCAACCACCGAATTTACTGCCTTTTTCACAACCTTCACGGCAGTTGGCTTGGATGGTCCAGCAGTGATTGGAGAAATGTCCTGCTGTTGCCGCTTTTCCGTCATCTTTATTCTCGCACGGTCATAATTACCTTCAATTACAGACAGCTCTCTTCCTTCAATCCAGTAAATTTTATCAAAAAGTTTATTAAGGAAATAGCGGTCATGAGAGACAGCGAGCAGTGTTCCGTCGAATCCATCCAACGCCTCTTCCAGCACTTCGCGGGAATCGATATCAAGGTGGTTTGTCGGCTCATCTAGTATCAGGAAGTTAAGATCCTGGTGCATCAGCTGAGCTAGACGGAGTCTCATCCGCTCACCGCCGCTAAGTTGTGAAACCTTTTTAAAAACAGATGGACCATAGAATAAGAAGCCGGCGAGAATATTTCTGGCCTCGCCCTCATTCACTGCCACTTCACTTCGAAATGCGTCTAGAACAGTACCGCTCTTTGCAGCCAGTTCCATGTGCTGGGACAAGTAGCCGATTTTCACACTGTTCCCAATGCATGCTTCTCCATGATCCGGTTTCAGTTCACCTTGAATCATTTTCAGCAGCGTCGTTTTGCCTGAACCATTTTCTCCGACGATTGCCGCACGATCCTGGTAATGAAGCTGAAGATTCACTCCGCCGCCGAAAAGTTCCCTTCCGCCAAATGACTTCTTTGCATCTTTTATCACCAGTACATCTTTCCCGCTGCGTCCGCCTGTCTCAAGTTCAAAGTTCATCCTCTTTCTGTTCAGCACCGGACGGTTAAGCTTCTCCATCCTGGCTAACGCCCTTTCCATGTTCGTGGCCCGCTTATGGAGTGCAGCACTAGGGGGATTTGCACGGTTCGCCCAATCCCTAAGCCGTTTGATCGCTTCCTTCATCTTTTTGATCTTCTTCTGCTGTTCTTCATATGCCTGGAATTCACGGAGCAGTTTTTCTTCCTTCTCCTTTAGGTAACCGGAAAAGTTTGCATGGTACAGTTCAATTTCTCCATCCTCCATATCGAGGATCTTAGTCGCTGTTTCATCCAGGAAATAGCGGTCATGCGAAATGATTACAACGGTCCCCTCATAAGAATTTAGAAAATCAGCAAGCCATTCAGCGGCCATGATATCGAGATGGTTGGTCGGTTCATCAAGCAGCAGTAAATCGGGATTACGCAGGAGGCTTAACGCAAGGCCAACCTTTGTTTTTTCACCTCCGCTCAAGCTATTGAATTTCGCATCCAGCAACCCGGTTATTTTTAAACCATTTGCGATCTTGTCGATAGTAGCATCCATCTCATAGCCGCCATCAAGCGTAAACTTCTCCTGGAGCACTCCATACTTGACCAGCAGCCTTTCGATCCGGACGGGATCCACCGCCCCAGCTGCCATTTCGTCCTCGAGCGCCTTCATTTCATTCTGGCTGGCAATTAGCCCTTCATAAGCTGTAGATAAAACCTCCCTGACACTTATTCCTTCTTCAAATGAAGGAATCTGCGCAAGGTAGCCAATCGCCAATCCTTTTTTAAAATGGATTTGACCGTTATCCGGTTCCTCCATTCCGGCAATCAGGCGCATCAATGTCGTCTTGCCGCATCCGT
Organism: Bacillus sp. (in: firmicutes); assembly: GCA_003457145.1. GTDB lineage: Bacteria > Bacillota > Bacilli > Bacillales > Cytobacillaceae > Mesobacillus. The sequence goes on along the minus strand of DMSR01000489.1, from coordinate 204 downwards.
TCCTGCCGACCAGTCCCACTCTGTCCTTTTCATTTATTTCGAACGACAAATCCTGAAAAATCAAATTACCACCGTACATTTTGCTTATATGATTAACACTGCATGATATCATCTAATATTCCTCCTAATTCTACCTCCTCCACTTATTGAAAAGCTTAAGCACCTTTATGAGCCAAAATCGGCTAGGCGCTGGAGCTAGACACA
>DMSR01000203.1 GCA_003457145.1 Bacillus sp. (in: firmicutes) | reverse complement strand
CTTGTTATAAACGGTAATCTGGGGAATCTGATGGACTTCAAGATCCTCCAGCAATTTATTGACCGTCTGCTCATGGGAAAAATAGTCCTGGCTCGACATATCCACTACATGCAGTAAAAGATCGGCTTCCCTTACCTCTTCAAGCGTTGAGCGGAAAGCGGCAATTAATGTTGTCGGCAAATCCTGTATGAAACCTACCGTATCTGTCAGCAGGGCGGTGAACCCGCTGGGTAAAATCGCTTTACGCGTCATCGGATCAAGTGTCGCGAATAATTGGTTTTCTTCATACGAATCTGCTTCAGTCAGCCGATTGAACAGAGTAGATTTTCCTGCGTTGGTATAGCCGACAAGCGCAATCTGGAAGGTCTTGTTTTTCTTCCGGCGCTCGCGATAGCGGTCGCGATGCTGAACAATGACTGAAAGCTGGGTTTTAATATCGTCAATTCGCCTGCGAATATGGCGGCGGTCTGATTCCAGTTTCGTTTCACCAGGGCCCCTGGTACCAATTCCGGCACCGAGGCGTGACATTTCAATTCCTTTTCCGCCAAGACGAGGGAGCAGATATTGGAGCTGTGCAAGCTCGACCTGAAGCTTGCCTTCCTTCGAACGTGCTCTTTGGGCAAAAATATCAAGGATCAGCTGGGTTCGATCAATAACCCTGGCTTTCAGTCCAGCAGAAAGGTTGCGGTTCTGGCTTGGAGACAATTCATCGTTGAAGATGATTAAATCCGGTTCGAGCTCCTCTTCCAACGCCTGAAGCTCTTCTACCTTTCCTTTGCCAATATATGTAGCAGGATGGACCTTGGCCCGTTTCTGGACCACTTGGACCATTACATTACCCTGCGCTGTTTCCGTGAGTGACTCCAGTTCCTCCATTGAGTAGTGAAATCTTAAATCATCGTCTTCGCTTGTCTGACAGCCGACAAGGATTACTTTTTCGAGTACATTATCTTGTTCCAAATAGCACCCTTCTTTCCTTTTTAAATAGCTATAACCATCATACCAAAGATTCAAATCAAACAAAAATTTCGTAAGCGGCTAAAAAGGAGTTGTAAAATGTTTTAAACATGATAAAATCTAGTAAGTTTGCATTTTCCTATTTTAGTATTTGGAGATAATTTTAACAAGAGGAGAAATGGCACAATGACATGGGAAGTTCTCAGCATGATCGGCACTGTGGCATTTGCGATAAGTGGTGCAATCGTTGCTATGGAAGAAGAATTTGATATATTCGGAGTTTATATATTAGGGATCGTGACTGCTTTTGGCGGCGGAGCAATCCGGAACCTGCTGATTGGCGTACCGGTATCCGCCCTCTGGGACCAGGGCTTATTTTTCAACCTCGCCCTGCTGTCTATCACGATTGTTTTTATGTTTCCAAAGAACCTTTTAAGGCACTGGCAGCGTTGGGGCAATTTCTTCGACGCGATCGGTTTAGCGGCGTTTGCCATACAGGGGGCAATCTACGCTTCGAACATGGGCCACCCGCTCAGCGCGGTGATCGTGGCTGCTGTCTTGACTGGAAGCGGCGGCGGAATAATCCGTGACTTGCTTGCCGGGCGTAAACCACTAGTGTTGAAGGCTGAAATCTATGCCGTATGGGCAGTGCTAACCGGACTTGTCATTGGTCTTGACTTGGCAAACCAGGCTGCAGAGCTATATGGATTGTTTGGAATTATAACAGCTCTACGCGTATTGTCGTACACTTATAAATGGCATTTGCCCGTCAGGAAGCTTGGTCTGGATTAGAGTTTTGATTCCCTTCCATGGGAATTTCTTTATTTTTGCTTAAGGAACTAGATATAAATAACTCAAAAAGGCTCTCGCAATACAAGCGGGAGCCTTTTTGAGTTAAGGTATTGAATTCACACTATTTTCCTTCCCATTTGTCCAATTGCATAATGGATTCCATACTGGAGAGTTTGGAAGCAATCGAATTTAGATAAATTAATGGTTGATTGGATAATGGCAATGCCTAGTTCAGCAGAAATCCCAACTAGTATTGTTTTTGTTCCAATCAATGATGCTGCAGATCCAATTTTTTCAATCAGGCTAATTGCAAGCCTGTCTATTTCTTTTTCCATGCCGGTCAAGTCCAGCACTAAATAGTTCGCTTTATGTGCTGGAAGATTTTCGAGTGTATTAACAATAAGCTGTTCTGAACGGTCTTCATCGTATTTACCAATTAACGGGACTACTACTATTCCGTCAAGTACGGGAATGATTGGTGAAGAAAGTCTGTTAACCAATTCCTTTAATTCTGCTGTTTTTTCCTCTACGATCTTTTCAAGATGCCTGATTCGTTCAGACTCTTTTTTACGAGCCAGTTCATGGATATTTTCCGAGATATTAATATCTGAAGGGAAATATTCAATGATGCTGTATTCATGTCCCTCAAGCTGATGTTGAATAACTTTATACCAAATAGTCGTTCCGAATAGTCCTGTAAAAACTCCAGCATAATGTGCAGGCAGAAAGTTCCCGCCTTTCGTTTTGCCCTGAGCGAGGTTAATTTTATGCTCCCAGCTATCCTTCATCAAAGCAGTGAAGGTTTTGGATTCAAAGTTCAAATCATTCACAAGAGTCAAACCCCAGCCTGCTGAAGCATAGGTTTTAGTTATCATTTCAGCGGCCTCTGCTACGCCTACATCCTTCATTTTTTCAAAATATTGCCCGACTACAAGCCCCTGACGAAATCCGGTCGATTCAAAAACAAGATTCGACGCTTCTTCACCTGAAATTTCCTCAATCGTATCGAAGAACATCTTCATTGCTGAAGAAATCCAAAATAGGACAGCATCCTGCCCTTCAAAATTAAACCTTCCTTTATCTAAGTCCCAGCTAAACTCAAGACCGCCAACATTGCAATTGCTTTCTGATCCCATCGTATGTACTCCTTTATCTATGTGTCGTGATTTTCTAATTAAGGGTGATGCACCGGCGCTTACCCCAGCCACTGTCCAGCGCTCCTTGTTTCTATTCAACCCTTCATATT
>DMSR01000527.1 GCA_003457145.1 Bacillus sp. (in: firmicutes) | reverse complement strand
AGGCACCTTCGCCGATTTCAGCCTGATCAAGGACAATAGATCCCATACCAATCAGCGCTTTTTTACGGATGATACAGCTATGGAGGATTACCTGATGGCCAACTGTCACTTCGTCTTCTAAAATAAGCGGATTGTTGGGGCTCTGATGAAGGACTGAATTGTCCTGGATGTTGACTTTATTGCCGATGATCGTCGGAGCAACATCTCCCCGGATCGATGTATTGAACCAGACGCTTGATTCATCACCGATTTCCACATCTCCGGTAATTGTTACATAGTCAGCAATAAATGCGGATGCCGATATTTTTGGCAGTTTTCCTTTGTAAGGATAGATCATGATTGCACTCTCCCAATTTTTTTGCAGATGATTTCAATTTTGGTGCTTTAATTTTTATTTTTATCTATTTATATATTATAGTTCTTTTAATAAGGCTCTTTTAACATGAAGGCTGTGTGAAACAAGGCTGTTGATTTTCGTTCCAGGCGCTTCGCTTTCAAAAATATATCCATAAACTAATAATAAATAAGAAAATGGTCTTAAACAAGGCTGTGTTCGCAGTGATTGTTGCTTTTCGTTTCACCTTTGCGTTCGCATCCTTTATAGGTATCGGGGCTCTTTTCGAGGAGCCTTATGAACTGAGAATGCAATAAAACTCGTAAGAATCCAGAACCCGATTTTTACTTTTGAATGAAAAAGCAACAAAGTTCGAAAAGAGCCTTAAACAAAGAAAAAGTTTTTAACTGGGGGAATGCTCATGTGGAAGTGGGAAGCAGAGGGAGACGCTAAGGCTGTAATCGTGATGATTCACGGGGCGATGGAGCATCATCAACGGTATGGCTGGCTAATTGAAATGTGGCGCTCATCCGGTTTTCATGTCATCATGGGGGATTTGCCGGGACAGGGCATGACGACAAGGGCAAACCGCGGCCATATTAATTCATTCGATGAATATATCATCGAAGTGAAGGAATGGCTCCAGGCGGCCTATGACTTTGATCTGCCGGTATTTCTATTGGGCCATAGTATGGGCGGACTGGTGGCAATCAGGATGCTTCAGGAAGAACGGTTCGAGCTTGCCGGAGTCATCCTTTCATCTCCATGCCTGGGACTAGTAAGCTCCCCTTCTAAAATGTTGGATATGCTGTCTCATGGAATAAATATGATTATGCCCACCTTAAGAATGCCTTCAGGCCTGACAGTGGAGATGGCTACAAGGAATGAAGATGTAAGGGCAGTTGATTTGAATGACCCTTTATATATCACGAAAGTCTCTATAAGATGGTACCGTGAGCTGGTTGCTGCTATGGAGCTGGCTTTTGAAAGTATGGATAAAGTACAGGATGTTCCTACATTGCTTATTCAGGGCGCCGATGACAGGATTGTCGATAAACGTTCAGTTAAAGAGTGGTTTAATCATGCGCCGCTTTCAGAAAAAAGATATAAAGAATGGCCAAAGTGCTATCATGAAGTTTTCAATGAACCTGAACGAGAAGAAGTATTTGATTATGCGCTGGATTTTGTCATGAGCCAGCTTAAGGCGATAGGATATATTTATTAGACTTCTTGGAAAGGGGAAGGTGTATAAATGCTGATTCCATCTATGCCGCTCAGTTTAATGTACCGAGTATACAGGCAAGTCCTGCCGCAAGTACACCGTGAACTTTCTTACTGGAAAAGCAGGGCAGCAGAAATTCCGAACCCGGAATTGAGGAAACAGGCGCTCACAAGCATCGAACGGAAGACCTTCCATTGCGAAGGGGGGGCTATTCTCAGCCTTACTGCGAAAGGGAATTACAAGCAGGCAATCAGATTTATTGTTGCTTATCAAACAATCAGCGACTATCTGGATAATCTCTGTGATCGCAGCACTTCATTGGATCCGGCAGATTTTGCGGCTCTTCATGAGTCCATGGCAGACTCACTCATTTTGACTAACCAATTGAAAAATTATTATCGGGAACGCGAGGACCAGGATGACGGCGGCTATCTTATCGAGCTGGTCACTGTCTGCCGTGAAGTTTTGGCAGGGCTCGACAATTATGTTCACATCCATGAACCACTTACGGAGCTTTGCGGTTATTATTGTGACCTTCAGATTCATAAGCATGTGGAGGTTAAAGAGCGAGTTCCAAGACTGCAATCATGGTTTGATGGCCATCGTGAGCACATCCCGGAAATGGACTGGTATGAATTTTCGGCTTGTACAGGATCGACACTGGGGATCTTCTGTCTCGTCTCTTATGCGCTGCGTGATGATTTTAAGCCGGAATATGCTGACAGCATCCGGAATGGCTATTTTCCATACATACAGGGGCTTCACATTCTTCTCGATTACTTTATTGATCAGGAAGAGGATAGAGAGGGAGGCGATTTGAATTTCTGCTTCTATTATGAAAATGATGAGGCTCTTTTTGATCGTCTGAAGCATTTTGTCATCAATGCGGACTATCATACCTCCAATCTTCCCCATCAAAAGTTCCATAAGCTAATAAACCGTGGTTTGCTGGGGGTATATTTATCTGATGATAAGGTCCGGGGCCAGGATAAAATCAAGAGGCTTGCAAAGGACATGATCAAGACAGCAGGACCGGTCAGCTATTTCTTTTATATGAATGGACGAGCCTACCGCTCCCTGCAAAAGTGGGTTCCAGCAGGTATTGCGAGGGCATTTATTAAGTAAAAT
>DMSR01000046.1 GCA_003457145.1 Bacillus sp. (in: firmicutes) | reverse complement strand
AAATAATCCCCTTTTTTAAATGCACCATGCTTATTTTAAAAATCTTTGGCTTGACTGTTATCAAGCCAATAATCTTGCTCTACGGTAATCTGCTGGTAACAGCGCTAGATCTCTACCCATAGAGAAAGGAGCCGAAGCTTGCTCTCCTTCTTCTATTTATCTATGCCGCCTGTCTATGTGGGAAGTGTTGCTTTTTCATATAAACGAAAAATAACAGAAATACCACAGCGCTTAAAGCGCGTAAAAGAGAGGATATAGTCATCGCGGTTTCTATTGAGCTTTGTTCAAGTAAGAAGACACCAAACTGCGGCGCAATGAATCCGACGATTGCCAGAAGGATGTTATACTGAGCAATAAAGCTTCCGCGATTTTGTTCCTTCGTCACTTCTAGCAGTTGGTTGAATAATAATAAAACCGTGCCTGAGACGAATAGTCCAGACGTTAAGTTAACAAACGTCAAATAGAACATGTTAGTTGAAAGGATTGTCATGAATGGTGCAGTACTCATTCCGACAGCTGCAACTGCAAGCATTTTAGCATTGCTATACTTGTCAGCCATCTTGCCCCACCATTTATAGCTGATAATCTGTCCGATCTGATTTGCAACAGTTATGATACTGATCCAAAAGCCAGTCATATGGGCATATTTGATATTGTATATGTTGAATAACGGCCAGGCCAGCTGCCAGGCAAAGTTGAAAATCAATCCGCAAATCAGGAACCATATAAATGGTTTATGTTGATAGGCATCCCAGCCGAAATTAAACTTCTTCGTTTGATCAACAATTTCTTTCTTCTGCTCTTTATGTCTATTTAAATAGAATACTTCTGTTAGACCGAAAGCAAATGCCAATATAAATAATAGCTGGTAAGGAAGTGCATCCGCTTTATCAAACCACTGCAGTGCAATGCCGATCATTAAAGTTGTAATCATTCCTGCTATCGTCAGAATTCTGTTCCGCTCGCTGAAAAAGCCGCTTCTTCTGCTGTCTGGTATTAAATCTCCTATAAAAGACTGCCAGCTGAGCATCGCAAACGAGCCTGGAAGATTCATCAGTCCGACTAACAGAACGAACACCCATGCGCGGTATTCTGACGGCAGGTAAACGACAAAAAACATGCCAATTAAAAATACTCTGGTAAAAAGGATGGAATAACTGGTAAACTGCTTCTTCTCATGGAGCCTTCCCATAATCACTGTGCCTAGCACCATGGCAAACATTCCGATTATTTGTGGGAGCGAGCTAATTAACCCAACCTGATAATTCGTTGCGCCTAGAACACCAATGGCAAACAACGCAAAATAATTATTGCTCATGCTCATGACAATGGTAGATGCAATCCCATTGAAGATGCTGTTTTTTTCATTCCATTGAATTGTCTCGGATGGTCTATGCATATATTCATCTTCCTTCAAACATATAAAATTATTTTGGATTTCGAAATATTCACCTAATTTTACTCCTTCTGGTTTTTGCTGGCAATAGGAATTTTCGGGACATTTTTGCCGTGTATGTATCCTTACAATAATCTTTTCAATACTCCTTTGCTTTTGATTGATTCTTATAGACAAAAAAAAGAGGCATTATGCCCCTTTTCAAAACTATACGTTCTTCAGAACTAAATAAAGCCGATTCGACCTCTCGCTCCTTTCTTCTTCTGATGCAAGATCGTACTTCTTTAGTAAATGAAATACCTCATTGAGAATATCCTGAGTATGCTCCTCCTGGAAAAAATCATCAAACAATGGCTTCATATCTTCTGGCAAAAAATCTAATTGTGATTCATATTTCTTTCTCACATCTTCATGGCTATGGTCGATAGTGCATTCACCCATACTTTATCCCTCCTTTTATGTATACCCTTAGCATAACAAATACATATCGTATTTACCCTAAAAACTATTTCTTTTAACTAAAGTTGGCTTTTAAAAATTTAGTGAAAGTGCTTTTATTTCTTCAAGTACTTTTAAAAAGGTTAAGATCCTGCTGAATTATAGGCCTGGCCTATTTTATTCTTTTATCCTCTGCGATTTCCTTCTTCTGGGTGGGTCCATTTCATAAACCGTGACTGGTTTTGACAGACATGAAACAATTACTTTGATTGTTCTAATAAAAAAAATGGTCCCAGAACGGGACCGTATACTTTATCGGCGTTTTAGATAATGGATGATGATTCCGCCTGTAAAGGCACCAGCAGTGGCAGAACCAAGAATCATAAGATACATGATATCACCTAATATAGCCATTTCTTTCGCAGGAAAAACCAATACTTTCACTCCTATTATGATCGTGCCAATGAAAAAGGCGGCGGCCGGAAACCATTTTGGCCAGCTTGATTTTGCTTTGATCAATATAAAAGCAAAGGCCATGCCAATCAATAAAGCGATTGAAAAAATCATTTTCCTTCATTCCCATCGAGTAACTTTTTTAGTCAATTTGACGTATTTTTCGGAGCGAGGTTACACCAATTTAAATGGATTTTTGTGAATTCTCCAGATCTCAACGTCCTTTGTTAGTAACATAGTTTTTATAAAGTATGGAGCGTGCTAATAACCGGAAATGTTCTTGATTCGCTTTCAAGGAATTTCCCCCCTGCTTTATTTTAGGAAGGCTGAATTGAAATTGTGCTTCTCTAAGAATGAAATTAACCAAATAAACCACAAAAATTAAAGTGTATTTTTTACTATAAAGGAGAGTCAGGATGAGGAAATTAATTTTGAAAATGATTATCATTTCTTTGGCTATTGGATTTGCTGTTCCTCAAGTAATTGTTGAAGCAAAGGAAAAGGTTCAAACACATCATCATTGTGATTGGCGAGCCGTTGCCGAATTAAAAGATGATATGCGAAAACTTTGGATAGACCATGTTGTCTGGACAAGGGATTACCTAAAAAGTAACCTGGCTGACCTTGATGACCAGGAAGAGGTTCTTGCAAGGCTGCTAAAAAATCAGAAGGACCTGGGGAAGGCCATAAAGCCTTATTATGGTGAACAGACCGGGAATAAGTTCACAACTTTGCTTAAGGAACATATTGTCATAGCTGGTGAGCTGATTGAGGCAGCAAAGAGCGGTGACAGCGGGAAATTCAATAAGATAAATACTAAGTGGTATAAGAATGCAGACGATATTGTTGAATTCTTAAGTGGAGCCAATCCCAAATTAGACAAAAAAGAACTAAAGGAAGCATTTTATATGCATTTAAAACTGGTTAATGATGAGGTGACTGCAAGGTTGAATAAGGATTGGGAAGCAGACATCCTTGCCTTCGACCAGGGAGAAGAGCACATGATTGAATTCGCTGACACGTTGGCAAGAGGAATCAAGAACCAGTTTCCTGAAAAGTTTAAATGCAAAGAATAGCTTTAGCTAAGGAGACTAAGATGAGCAAGGGTATCCTTCATATTCAAACTGGAAACGGTTAAAATATTATTCTTCAGAGCAGTTAGCGTATTTTTGCCAAAACATAAATGACTATATGCCACTATTAAAACCAGCCCCGAATTCGTGGCTGGTTTAATTATTAACCAAAATGACTTATAAGAAAGAGCATTGAAATCAAGCCAAGTACAAAAGAGTAGGTTGGAAATTTCACGTAGTGGTCTTCCTGGCTTTCAGGGATTAGTTCCTTGTAGATTACAAACAGCATCGCTCCTGCAGCGAAACTCAAACCGTATGGTACAAGACCTTCCACTTCCGATGCCAGAAAATATCCTATTACCCCTGTAATTATTTCTACCCCACCTGTAAACGTAGCTATGAGAAATGCTTTTAGCTTCGATATCTTAAGATGAATCAAATAAATCCCTACTAGGAAACCCTCAGGTGCATTTTGCAGTCCAATCGCAATGGCAATAATTCCGCCAAGGTTTTCATGACCTGCCCCATAACTGACACCTACGGACAACCCCTCCGGCAGGTTGTGAAGTGTAATCGCCAGTATTATGACCAAAGTTTTTTTATCAATACCCGAAAGAAATTTAACATCCTCCGTGTCCAGGTTTTCAGTTTTTGTATTGATCCAATTTAATACAAACGTTCCAAGCAGCATACCCGCTGTCAGAACATATATGTTTGACGGTTTCAATGCTTCCGGTATCAAACTGAATGTCGTTGCTGCCATCATGATTCCAGAGGCGTAACCGAGAAGTAAAGATTTTAGTTTTGAAGAAACTTTATTTAAAAATAATATCGGGAGAGCCCCCGCCCCTGTTGCCATCGAAGAGATGACAATTCCAAAAAAAGCTTCAGCCATATTCCAAGTGCCTCCTATTTATTTAAAAGTAAGTATCTTTTCCCAGGTTCGAGGATTTATACACTTGGTAATATTAAGTTAATTATACATTAGGCGCTACTAATTCTATCTTGATCCTGTCGGGATCTTCAAAATACAAGGCATAGTGTTCTTTTCCGCCTGCGTATGGATGCCTATCTTCATATAGGATGGCAATACCCCTTTCACGCAACATAGCTGTCATTTCATCTATGTGTTCTCTAGAGCGGGCATGGAATGCAATATGGTTCAATCCTATTCTTGACCTGTGATAACCTGCTTCCAAGAACTTTTCCTCTGCCTGGACAAACACTATATAAGTGTTATCAGATTTCCAGCTGATCCCCTTTTCCCATTTTTGAAAGACTTGATACTGTAAGTCCTTCAAAAACCATTCCCAAAAATTAATTGAGTGATTTAAATCCGCAACATATATTTCTAGATGATGCAGCATACTATCCCCCCTTATTATTAAATTAATGATTAAACCCTATTGGTATTGAAGGTCTGTTTATGTTTTGCTTTCTGCCGTTTTTTGTCTATGATAGGAGTAAATAAAAGTTCCAGGAGATACTCATGATACGTACTTTTGCAGTTACCCAATCAAATCAAATGCTGACAGGACTTAGTCTAGAGGAGTTGCTTGCCGGAAAATTCAGCTGGTTCTGGATTGATTTTAATGCTCCTACAAATGACGAAATAGACCTTTTAAAAGAACCTCTTCAATTTCATCCTCTGTCAATTGAGGATTGTATCCACACTCTTCAGAGACCGAAGCTGGATTATTATGATGAATATAATTTTTTCGTTGCTCAGGCGATTAATCCTGATTCTCTGGAAAAGGAGGAAGTCGACTTTTTCCTCGGTGCTGATTACATTGTTACCTTTCATCATAGCATGAACCGTGAGATTGATGACGTTTGGAATCGCTTTGAACTCTCAAAATCACCAGGTGAATGGGATCCATCTCTTGTCCTTTATCATGTGTTTGATAAAATCGTCGATAATTACTTTCCCCTTGTTTATAAATTCGAGGATTTGCTCAATGAAATCGATGAAAATTCAGCAGATCGTTCAATGGAAGAGCTTCTTGAGGATTTATTTGACACTAGACATGATTTGCTATCATTGAGGCATGTTATTACTCCGATGCGCGATCTTGTTTACAGGATGATTAATTCACATCGCTTAACGGGTGTTTTAGCGAGAAAAGAGTATTTTTCAGACATTCATGACCACCTGTTAAAATTAGCTGAGATGGTGGATGCAAGCAGGGAATTGACAACAGACATCCGGGACAGCTATCTTTCTTTAAATATACATGAAACAAATCGTGTCATGAAAGTGCTGACAGTGATTACTACGATTTTTATGCCACTCACTTTCATTGCCGGTATTTATGGCATGAATTTTGAAAATATGCCCGAACTCAGGTGGAGCTATGGCTATTTCGGAGCAATAATCGCCATGTTCATCATCGGGACAGGTATGTTTTTATGGTTCAGAAAAAAGGGGTGGTTTAAATAAT
>DMSR01000208.1 GCA_003457145.1 Bacillus sp. (in: firmicutes) | reverse complement strand
CAGTAAGAAATGGTTTACGCAATACTTTTAACATGTTCGGATTTCCCCTCTTTCTCAATTTGTTTTGGAATTTTTTACAGATCGAACGAATTCTCCCCCTTTACAGTTTGGTAGTCAGGAACAAATGTAAGGGTTTTCATTAAGGCGTAAAAATTTAGCAGCACCCCTGACTTTGAGTTGATTATAACAACATTGAACTTAGTTTATCCAGTAAATAAACTAATGATTTTCACTTTTCACAAAAAATGATAATATNNCTAAAGTGAAATAGATTTTAATCAAAATAAGTAGACAGCGAATCACTAACTATTAAGGAACGATTATAAAACATACAAATATTCATAGAAGAAAGGCGAACTCCCGTGCTCAAACAACTAAAAAAGTGGAACACACTCAGGAACCAAATATTATTCATCTTTTTACTAGTGATGATCATTGTATTATTAATTGTCAGTCTTCTTACGTTAGGGCAAGTCTCGGCATTACTGAAAAATAATGCAGAAAAACAAATCCAGCAAGTAGCCATTGAAGCAAATGGACGGATTGAATCTATATATGAGCAAATAAATATGAATTCAAAGCTTGTCATTACCGATGAAGAAGTCCAAAGAATCTTAACAAGTGTCTATAATGGAGAACAAGTATCGTTTAGTGACCGTCAACAATTAATGGGACATGTCAATAGAATTATGGGCAATACTGATGGGATTTTTTCCTTTCAGCTGTTTTCCGAAAAGAAGCAGCGTGTTCTCCCTCTTGACGAAGATGAGTTAATAAACAGAATCGGCAGCAAGTGGATTGAAGAAGCGAATCAGGCAAGAGGAGGACTGATATGGATTGGTGAAGATCCAAATGATAAAAACTATTTTCTGGCCATTCGAAGAGTCAATTTAATAGAAAGACAATATAGAAATGGCGGTTATCTTTTAATCAGTATTAACCGGAATCATTTTCACTTTGCCAATGAAAAGTATAAGAACCACCAGTATTCCATACTATTGGATCAATACCAAAAGCCGATTATCCAAAATTATCCCGGTGACATCAAGACCATTATCGACAGCAATGAAAATGTCATTCAACTGAACCAGGGAGACTATATGGTCACAAAGCAATCATCGAGTCTTACAGGCTGGACCGTGTATATTTTAACCCCGGTAAGTGAGTTGACAGCAGGCATGTCATGGATCAGGACTGGCATTATTTTATCTGGGGTCGTTGGCTTATTCATCTTTACCATCAGTTCCTTTTTTCTATCAACGATCATAACAAGGCCTATTTTAAGATTGACAAAATCCATGCAGCGTGCGGGTGATGGGTCATTAATTCTTAACCCCGGTGTTTCTTCGGTCAATGAAATTAATGAATTAAACAGTACGTATAATCAGCTGGTGAAGGAAACAAATCATTTAATGCAGATGGTGTATCAAAAAGAAATTTTACGAAGCCAAAGTGAATTGAAAGCACTTCAAGCACAAATTAACCCCCACTTTCTTTTTAATACGCTCGATGCCCTCCATTGGTCACTTGATGAAAAGGATGAGGAAGAACTGGCTGAACTCGTAGTAGCCATGTCGGATTTATTCCGTTATACCATTACAAAAGAAACCGATGATGATTGGGTGTTCTTGAAGGATGAAATTAAGCACATCAGTGACTATATGGAAATTATGAAAATGCGTTTTGGCGACAGGCTGCAATGGCATGTCTCTGTTCCTGAAAAATATGAGCGTATCAGGATACCAAAGCTAATCATTCAGCCATTGGTAGAAAACGCAATCCTCCATGGGGCTGGAAACAAAGCAGGAAACTGCCGAATTTACGTAAATGTTGAACCCGTGGAGCACGAGAACGAACAACGGATCCGTATTTCTGTAAAAGATGATGGATCCGGGATGGATTCCGAGCGGCTTTCACGAATCATCCAATCTATGGAGGCTGGCGGTACAACCTCATTGAACGGCAAAGGCATGGCCATTTCAAATGTTTATAAGCGTTTAAAATTGAACTATCAAGGCATTTCACATACAGACCTTTTGATCAATAGTGAGTTAGACAAAGGAACTCGGATTACATTCGAACTACCGATTGTGGGAGGCGAGTAGCATGGTGACTAAAAATATATTGATCGTGGATGATGAGCCAAGAACAAGACAAGGATTGCAAAGGACCCTCGACAGCTGGAACAATGGTGAATTTACCATCTTCACTGCGGAAAGCGGTGAGGATGTCCTCCGGATGGCTGAGGAAAGAAAGATTCATATTTTGCTCTCTGATATCCGGATGCCTGAAATGACCGGGTTACAATTGTTGAAGACCCTGAAAGAAAAAGGGATGGCTCCCGTAGTAATTGTAATATCGGCTTACTCCGAGTTTGAGTATGCACAGGAAGCTTTGAAGCTCGGTGTCATCAATTATCTTTTAAAACCCATAGGGAAAAAGAAACTGCTTGAAGCAGTTAAAGATGCTGTGATGATCATGGAAAAACAAGAAAGGGCCGGGATGATCGAAAGAGTGGTCGATAAAAAGATTGTCGATGCCAGCAACAGAATGGATTCCACAAAGGATAAGGAAACAACTTGCAAAAGGTGAGCTTAAGCTTTTAAATATATACTTCAGTGCCTATCCCCCCGT
>DMSR01000135.1 GCA_003457145.1 Bacillus sp. (in: firmicutes) | reverse complement strand
CGACCGTGTGACGCCAGGCTGGACTTTTACAAGAAAATCACTTTCCCTCACCTCTAATATGGCGTCCATTTGCGATAGATCCAGTGATATTCCGCCATTGACCGGGATCACATGGCCCTCGAGGCTTGTACCCACCCCGAACGGCACAACTGGTATCTTATGATCATTCGCAAACTTCAAAACATTGCTCACATCTTCCTTCGTTTGCGGAAAAACAACGGCATCCGGCAAACACGGCTTGTGATAGGATTCATCTTGGCTGTGCAATTCCAGTATTGTCTCATTAATTGTCGCATGGGCATCGCCTACGATTTTCTTAAGCTCTTTAAGATAGCTTGCCAATTTATTCTCTCCTTTTTGATCGTTTGGTCAGGATCCGAGATATCGGGCATAATAGGTCTTTGCTTTTACCGTGTCATTTGTTCCGTGGACAAGCACCCGCCCATCCTGGAAAATCACCATGGTAATCTCATTGTCTGGCATGAAGCGAAGCAAAAAGGGGTTGCCTTTCACTTCTCCATTATTTTTTAATCGGCCGGCGAGCTTTTCCAAGTCTGTCTTCGCCCTTTGCCTCGGGTTGATTTGGATTGTGTTCCTTCCGCACAATGTTGCATAGTTGATTTGCTGTTCCGAGGACCGGTCCAGAAATTCATATTGATGGTGGACGCAGGCTGGACACTCCTGATTCCGCCCTTCGCTAACATCCATTTGCAGGAAAGAGTTGAACCATATATCCATTTGTTCGAGATTGGGATTTGACTCGGCACCGACAAGAATTTTGAGTGCCTCGACTGCCTCGAATGATCCGATGATATCGGTGATCGGAGAAAGGACGCCAATGCTGTCGCAAGTTTCCCCGAGCCCTGATGGAACAGATGGGAACAAGCACCGGTAGCAAGGAGTTTCACCCGGCTTGATTACCGCAAACATTCCCCTTGAGCTGACAGCCCCGCCATATACCCATGGAATTCCGTGCTTGACCGCGACATCATTTATTAGATAGCGGGCCATGAAATTATCAGTTCCATCAACAATCACATCAAATCCCGTCAGTAAATCCTCTGCATTATCGAGAGTCAAATCCGCGATGACCGGCTCGACTTTTACCTCGGAATTGATTTTCTTCAATTTTTTTTCAGCCGCAATGGCCTTGGGCAGATTTCCGCGCGCATCGTCTTCGTCATAGAGAGTCTGGCGCTGCAGATTGGACAGCTCGACAAGGTCTCTGTCAATGATCCGCACATGCCCTACACCCGAACGGACTAAATGATTCGAGATTACCGTTCCAAGTGCACCCATACCGACAATGACTGCTGAACTTTCCAATAGCTTACGCTGCCCTTCCCTGCCTATTTGCTGGAATAAAATTTGCCTTGAATAACGCTCCATCTCTGTCATCGACATCCCTCACTTCTAATTAGATTATAAGATAAATAAAGCTTCTTTTTATAAAAAATTTTCACTATACTAAATATTAAGAGGATTTTTGTACCCTCTTGGCTAATTTATATAGTAGTAAAAAAAAGAAAGAGGTGGATTAGTTAAGATGAATTTTGGGGGATTTAAGAACAAGGAAATTTTGGTTGATCTGACGAACGGTTCGGTTGATTACAGAAGCATCAACGAAGACGATGTCCTGAAGTATATCGGAGGACGCGGTTTAGGTGTAAAGTATGTTTTGGACAATGGTCCAGAGGTTGAGCCTCTATCTGAAGAAAACATCTTATGTATCATGACCGGACCTGTTACAGGATCACGTTCTTCGATGAGCGGACGCCTCGCAGTCGTGACGAAGTCGCCTTTGACTGGTACTGTTACGGATTCTCATATGGGCGGATGGACTGCAGCCCGTTTAAAATGGGCTGGCATCGATAACGTTATTTTCAAAGGAAAGAGCGATAAGCCTGTTTATCTTTATATCGAAAATGGCCAGGCTGAAATTCGTGATGCTTCTGAATTATGGGGACTGAGCACACGGGCAACTGTCCAGGCAATGAAGGACCGATATGGTGCTGATAACTTGAGTGTAATGACGATTGGCCAGGCCGGTGAAAACAAAGTGCTTTTTGCGGGATTCATGAATGAGCATGACCGTTCTGCTGGACGCGGAGGCACTGGTGCGGTTGCTGGTTTCAAGAAATTGAAGGCAATCGTGATCAAGGCCGCACAAAAAGGCAATATGCCTGAGCCAGCTCAGAAGGATGAGTATACAAAGGCTAACAAAAAGGCCGTTAAGGCAATTCTTGAAGGCGGACTGACTGCTCCAAATAAAGGCGGGCTATCCGTATATGGTACAAATGTACTCACTAATCTGATCAATGAAGTGGGAGCGCTCCCAACAAGGAATTCTCAATTAACTCATTGGGATGAGGCGGAAAAGCATTCTGGCGAATATGTAAACGAGCATCTGCTTGTTGCAAACAATACATGCCATGCATGCCCTGTTGCCTGCAAAATTGAAGTAGAAGTAAAAGAAGGCAAATATAAGACCCGCGTTGAAAGCTTTGAGTTTGAATCCGCCTGGGCACTTGGCGCCAACAGCGGACTCAGTGATTCTGAAGCGATCGCATACTTAATTGATGTCTGTAATGAATATGGCATGGATACCATTGAACTTGGTCACGCCATCTCAGTTACAATGGAAGCTTATGAAAAAGGACTTGTCGGCGAGAAGCTCGACTGGGGCGATGCTGACGGCATGATTGAAATCGCACGTAAAATCGCTTTCCGTGAAGGCTTCGGCGGCATCCTTGCTGAAGGACCGGCACGAGCAACTGCTGCATGGGGAGCTCCTGAGCTGTCGATGTCAGTTAAGGGCCAATCCATCCCGGCCTATGACCCACGCGGAATCCAGGGGATCGGCCTTGGCTATGCAACTAGCAACCGTGGTGCCTGCCACCTTCGCGGCTACACAGTTGCATCAGAAATCGCCGGCATCCCTGAGCCAACTGACCGTACAGTTGCAGAAGGCAAAGCTGAGCTTTTGAATGTATTCCAAAACTTGCTTTCATTCTCTGACTCTATGAATATCTGTAAGTTCTCTTCCTTCTCGGAAAATGCAGAGCATTATGCTGAACAATACAGCACCATGACAGGAATTCCGATGACTGCTGAAGATGTCATGCTTGCAGGTGAAAGAATCTATAATCTTGAGCGCCACTACAATAACCTGGCTGGCTTCAACCAGCGTGAAGACGACTTCCTTCCTAAGCGCTTTACTGAAGAAGCAGCATCTG
>DMSR01000488.1 GCA_003457145.1 Bacillus sp. (in: firmicutes) | reverse complement strand
TTCTCATGATTGTAACTGAATCTACTATGATTACAAATTACCCATCTTTTTAAGAACGATCCCCTTTGTAATCGTAGTAACAAAAATACCACAGCACAAAGTACTGTGGCCAATATTTTATATTTTCTTTGATCATAAGCTTATTTGAACAAGTTTGCTACTGCAGTTCTTTCCTGCTCTGTCAATGGTACTAGCGGCAACCTTACTGAACCAACATCTAGCCCTTTTAGCTGCAATGCTGTTTTAACAGGCCCTGGGCTCGGAGCCGCAAACAAGCCTTGCATGATTGGAAGCAAGCGTTGATGCATTTTAGCTGCATCTGCGATTCGGCCGCTGACGAAAGCGTCAATCATTGACTGCATTTCATTGCCGATCACATGAGATGCCACAGAAACGATACCAGCTCCCCCAATTGAAAGTACAGGAAGGGTCAGTCCGTCATCGCCGCTGTATAGCAGAAAGTCATCAGGAGTATTTGCCAGGATTTTCGTCATTGCGTTTAAATCTCCGCTTGCTTCTTTAACGGCCGCGATGTTCGAAATTTCCGCAAGCCTAATAACTGTTTCAGGAAGAATATTCACAGCTGACCTTCCTGGGATGTTATATACCATTACTGGAAGTGAAGTTGCTTCAGCAGCAGCTTTAAAGTGCTGGAACAATCCTTCCTGGCTTGGTTTATTATAATAAGGTGCAACAATCATGACCGCGTCCACACCAAGCTGCTCCGCTTTTTTTGTCAATTCGATTGTAGCGTATGTGTTGTTGCTGCCAGTACCCGCAATGACTGGAACCCGCTTGTCAACTACCTTTACAACATGCTGAAATAAAGCAACCTTTTCCTCTTTGGTTAAGGTTGGGGATTCTCCCGTTGTTCCAGCTACAACTAAGGAATCTGCGCCATTCGAAATCAAATGGTTTATTAGCTGCGTTGTTTTTGGAAAATCAATGTGCCCCTTATGGTCAAAGGGAGTTACCATTGCTGTAGATACTCTTCCGAATTGAACCACTTTTTGTTCACTCCTCTTTTTCTTGCTTAACAGCCGGCATATTCTCCTAAAGAATAATTCTTCAGCTGATAAACTTAATTTTCTTAGCTCAGTTAACTTTATGGTTGATTTCTGCTCCACTCAAAAAGGATTAGAAACAATATGACTTTTATCGGAGCTTACCCTTTATAAATCGTGTCGCTCGAACTCTGCTTTTTCCTCATCAAGATGAAAAGCATCATGCAATGAATTGACTGCCTTGCTCAAGTCTTCTTGTTTCACAAGAACCCATATCGTTGTATGACTATCTGCAGACTGCAATATGCGAATGCCTTTTTCGGAAAGAGCAGTCACAATCTTTGAGGTCACTCCAGGGACACCTGCCATTCCCGCACCAACGACTGATACCTTGGCACAGTTTCTCTCAATCTGCGGCAAATGCCCTAAACCCTCAAGTACCTTTTCTGCACGGCTTGTCATTTCATCCAAAACTGTATAGATTACTCCATTTGGCGAAATGTTGATAAAATCGACACTGATATTTTCATTGGCCATGGCTTTAAATACTTCTGATTGCAAGTTGTATTGATCCTTTTTTGCGAATACTTTTATTTGGCTGACGTTTGATACATGTGCAATGCCCGTAACTGGACGCTCTTTTATATCCGTCCCCTTATTGTGGCGATTAAGCGCAGTCACTAACGTACCTAGGCCATCGGAGTATGTTGACCGGATCCTGATTGGCACTTTGGCCTGCATGGCAATTTCAACGGCACGTGGATGAATGACTTTAGCCCCCTGATAAGCCATATTGCAGACCTCAGTATACGTTACCACTGATAGCGGCCTGGCATTTTCAGCTATCCGGGGATCCGCGGTCATGATTCCTTCCACATCAGTGAAGATATCAATCCATTCTGCGTTTAAAGCAGCACCAAGTGCGGCTGCAGATGTATCACTTCCGCCCCTTCCGATGGTTGTTACATCACCATTTTTCGCAGCGCCCTGAAAGCCGGCAACTACGACTGCATCAACATGCTCCAGTTCCTTTAGTAATCTGTCGCATTTCATATCAAGAATCCTTGCATTTGAATGCTCACTGTTTGTCCGGAATCCTGCTTGTGCCCCAGTAAGGGCTGCGGCTTTTATTCCGTTTTCAAGGAGCATATTCGTAAAGACCACACTGGAAATAGTCTCTCCGCAGGATAGGAGCAGATCTTGTTCCCGCTTGCTGGTTAAGCTGGTATTGCCGCCAATCAAGCCAAGGAGTGTATCTGTTGCATAAGGGGCGCCCTTCCTTCCCATAGCAGAAACGACAACAACAGCTTTATATCCTTCAGAAATCGCCTTTTTTACATGGCTCATTGCATGACTCCGGCTTTCCTCATCACGTACAGAAGTGCCGCCAAATTTTTGAACGATTATTTTCATCGTAACACCTCAGAGTTCTGTCTGCCAGAAAATCGAAAGCGCCTTTGAAAGTCCCCCAACAAATGCTCTAGGCCCAGGCAGTGAAGTCGTTTTTGGCTTCATCGCCTGGACCGAAATCGATATGTTTAGCCGACTTCCTTGTAAATTGGGAACTGGAACCCTTCGACAAAAAGGCCTTCTTGCATTTTACGGAAGGATTGATGTTTCCCAGGTAACAGGAGGCGAAGCTAGACAAGCGACCTCGAAGGACTAGGCGCTTTAG
>DMSR01000271.1 GCA_003457145.1 Bacillus sp. (in: firmicutes) | reverse complement strand
TATGGAATGACAGAAACAACTCCGCTGGCAACAGTTTCGAGGCTCAAGAGCTACCAGGTCGGCCTGGAAGAGGAGGAAATTCTCGATATTCGCTCAAAGCAAGGGTTACTCGTACCAGGCCTTGAAATGAAAGTAATCGGGGGTAATGGGGAAGTGAAATGGGATGGCGAGGAAATGGGCGAACTCCTGCTTCGCCGTCCATGGATCGCTGATGAGTATTACAAGGATGAACGGTCCAATGATGCATTCAAAGATGGCTGGCTTTATACGGGAGACGTTGCGACTGTCGATGAAGAAGGTGTGATCAAGCTTGTCGACCGGACAAAAGACCTGATCAAGAGCGGCGGCGAGTGGATTTCCTCCGTTGACCTTGAAAATGCACTGATGGCGCATGAAGCTGTCTTCGAGGCAAGCGTAGTCGCTATACCGCACCAGCAGTGGCAGGAACGCCCAATTGCCTGCGTCGTCTTGAAGGAACAATACAAGGATAAAGTCAATAAGCAGGAACTGATTGATTTCATTGCTCCGCAATTTGCCAAGTGGTGGCTTCCAGATGATATCGTCTTCATGGAGGAAATCCCGAAGACTTCGGTGGGGAAATTCCTGAAGCGCGCCCTCCGCGACCAGCTAAAGGACTATCTTGTGCAAAAATCATAATATTTAATGGTCATTTAAACTACCGCATGGAAAAAACTAAGAATTCATACTCATCCAGCCCTTAAAAAAGGACTGGATTTTTTTTATCAATCAATTCAAAATATTTATCAAAACAGGTATGATAAAATATATAAAATTCGATGGTCGAAATAATTAGAAGTTGTTACTACTGGAGGTCTTTTGGGCATGAATGTATTTTCGTTTATAAAACCATACCGTGTGCCTATCGCTGCGGCGCTGATGCTGATGCTTGTGGAGCTAGCTGTTGAGCTTTGGCAGCCGTTGCTGATGGCAAAAATCATCGATGAAGGAATTGTCGGAAATGATTTGGATACGGTGATCAAATGGGGAGGAGTCATGCTCGGTATCTCACTGCTTGCCTTTGCTTCAGGTATAACGAATTCTTTTATCGCTGCACATGCAGGGCAGAGCTTTGGTTATGACTTGAGGGAGAAGCTCTTTTCAAAGGTTCAGTCCTTTTCCTTTATGAATTTTAGCCATTTCCCGGCATCATCGTTAATCACGCGGATTACCAATGATGTGACGCAGCTGCAAAATACTTTGTTCATGAGCCTGCGGATTGCCATGCGTGCTCCGTTGCTTGTTATTGGCGGAATAACGATGGCGATGCTGGTCAATGTAAAACTTGCACTCGCTTTTGTGATGATCATTCCGCCGCTTTTGCTGTTCCTGATATGGATTATGCAAAAGGCAGCAAAATTATTTAAAAATGTCCAGAAACGGCTTGATAAGGTGAATGGGGTCATGAGGGAAAACCTGGTGGGCATGAGGCTGATTAAAGCATTTGCAAGAGGAAACCATGAAGGGACAAGGTTTGAAAAAGCAAATGATAAATTGAAGGACAAGACTGTGTTTGCACTTCGGGTCACAGAGGTAACAATCCCCATTTTGCTGCTTTTCATGAATATGAGCGTCATTGCAGTCCTGTGGTTCGGAAAACTCGAAATCCAAACAGGGGCGGTCACAGTCGGTGAGGTTGTAGCAATTGTAAACTACGCAGCCAGAATAACCTCAGCTTTTTCAATGTTTTCATTTATCATCATGGTCTTTTCAAGGGCCAAGGCTTCTGCGGAGCGGGTTACTGACGTTCTGCATGAGGAAATCGATTTGCAGGATACTGAGGACAGCCGAATAGAAAATAGCATAACAAATGGCAAAATACAGTTCGATAACGTCTCGTTTCAATTTCCAAATACGAATGTTCCGATACTCCACGGTCTTTCGTTCTCGATCGATCCAGGAGAAACCGTGGCAGTCCTCGGTGCTACAGGTGCAGGGAAAACTGCAATGTTCCAGCTTATTCCCCGGCTCTATGATGCAACAGGAGGGAAGATCCGCATAGACGGACGGGATGTCAAAGAATTTAAGCTTAAGAATCTTAGAGAGCAGATTGGCTATGTACCACAGGAAGCGATGCTTTTCACGGGTTCGATCAAAGAGAATCTCGCCTGGGGAAAAGAAAATGCTACCTATGATGAAATGATCGAAGCTGCGGGCAACGCCCAAATTCATGAAACAATTGAAAAACTCCCAAACAAGTATGAGACGCTTTTAGGACAAAAGGGAGTTAACTTATCAGGCGGCCAAAAACAACGATTGTCCATTGCGAGAGCACTGATCAAAAACCCGAAAATCCTGCTGCTTGATGACAGTACGAGCGCACTTGATTTAACAACAGAGGCGAAATTGCTGAATGCGATCGGCAAACATAAGTGTACGACAGTAATTATCACTCAAAAAATCAGTACAGCCAAGAAAAGTGATAAAATCCTGCTAATTGAAGAAGGCAGGCTGATAGCATCTGGTGATCATGAAGATCTGTTAAAGCACTCCACGCTTTACCAGGCAATCTACGAATCTCAGTTCGGGGAGGTGAAGGCAGAGTGCTGAAAAAGCAAAAAGGAAACAAACATGAGGTGGAAGGGCTGGAATCCAGAGGACTTAGCACGACAGTTAAAAGAATTTGGTCCTATCTCTCCGCCCACAGAAGTTTAATCCTGCTAGTGCTTGTAATGGTCATTGCAAGCTCAGGACTAGGCCTCCTCGGCCCCTTTTTGATTGGCCG
>DMSR01000500.1 GCA_003457145.1 Bacillus sp. (in: firmicutes) | reverse complement strand
GGTATAAATCCGTTGGCTGGTGCCTTGATCGAAATTGGCTTTGAGGGAGGACCAGGAACGGCTGCTGGTTTGAGAAGCACCTTTGAACATTTAGGGTTTGAAGAAGGCGCCAGTTTGGCACTTGGTCTGGCAACTTCGGGAATAATTGCAGGACTGATTTCTGGTGTTATCCTTGTAAATTGGGCTGTGAGAAAAGGCATTACCAAGCAAGCAAAAAAATCTTCCGAACTCTCTGATACGGAAAAGAAAGGCGTGTATTCAGAGAATGATCAACCTGCAGGCCATTTAACAACCAGGTCAGAATCGATAGACTCCTTGACTATAAATTTCGTGTTCATCTTTTTGTCAATTGGTATCGGAATGATACTTCTGAAAGGGTTGGTAATGTTAGAAAATGCAACATGGGGAAATGCATATGATGTGAGAGTTTTAGAACATTTGCCCCTGTTCCCACTGGCATTATTGGGAGGGGTTCTAATCCAGGTGCTATATACCCGTTTCATTCCCCAAAAGCTGATCGATAAGAAAATGATGATGAGGATTCAAGGATTTGCCCTCGATCTACTGATTGTTTCTGCAATTGCAACAATATCACTCGCTGGAATAGGTGAACATATATATGTATTTCTAATCCTTTTTGCTGCTGGGGTTTCATGGAATTTATTTTCCTTCGTCTTCCTGGCGAAAAAAATGCTGCCTGACTACTGGGTCGAAAGGGGAATTCTTGACTACGGACAGTCAATTGCGATGACAACTACGGGCTTAATGCTGCTGCAGATGGTGGATCCTGAGAAAGAAACACCCGCATTTGACTCTTTTGGATATAAACAAATTATCTTTGAACCCATCGTTGGCGGCGGTCTCTTTACTGCGGCATCAATGCCTCTGATTAACGCATTTGGGCCTGTCTCCGTCTTAATTGGAACAGGAACCTTAATGGCCTTATGGGGAGGCGTAGGTTTGTTCTATTTCGGTAAGAAGCAGAAAAATGATAAATAGTTTTAAGTGACACCCTGTCAGAAAGGAGTATTATTTATTTCTGGACAAGCATTATATTATCTACTGATTACACATATTTAAGGAGTCTAAGTAAAAAGTATGGAATAACGCTATTTAAAAATTCTTCATTAGAGGGACATCTTTAGCACGAAATTGGAAATACTAAATTCGTTAATGAGTGCTAAGTTCTTTTCATATATTAATTATTTGTGTTAGTGTAATAAAGGACTAAAAAGTGAGTGATCTTAAGAAGGGAGTTATTCGATGAAGAGAGATTCATCTGTTTTTTACATATCAACAGGGATTTTGTTGTTGATGGTATTATTTGGAGTGTTCATTCCAGAAACACTTGAAGCGTTGACTGCAAATGTTCAGGCCTTTATTACTGATTCATTTGGCTGGTATTATTTAATTCTCGTATCAATGATGGTTATTGTTTGTTTGTATTTTCTTATCAGTCCTTTAGGCAAAATAAGACTTGGAAAGCAGGATGACCGCCCTGAATTTACAAGGCCTACTTGGTTCGCCATGTTATTCAGTGCCGGGATGGGTATTGGGCTTGTGTTCTGGGGTACAGCGGAGCCAATCAGCCATTACATGGTATCCACTCCTACAGGCGTGGAGCCAGGGTCAGATCAGGCCATACGTGATGCAATGAGGTTTACTTTTTTCCACTGGGGTATCCATGCATGGGCAATTTATGGAATCGTTGCATTAGTTCTTGCATATTTTAACTTCAGACATGGGAAGCCTGGTTTAATAAGTGCAACACTAGAACCAGTATTAGGTGACCGAGCATACGGATTGACTGGCAAGGTTATTGACATTATTTCTGTCGTAGCGACTGTCATCGGAGTAGCAACAACTTTAGGATTTGGAGCTGTACAAATAAATGGAGGATTATCCTACCTTTTCGGAATTCCTACGAATTTCATGAGCCAACTGGTTATTGTCCTGATTGTGACTGTTTTATTTATGATTTCTGCTTGGACTGGCTTAGGAAAAGGAATCAGGATTTTAAGCAACACTAATATGCTTCTTGCAGTATTACTATTTTTACTTATGTTCATCTTGGGGCCAACACAGTTCATTCTGAACATATTTACAAACACTGTTGGAACATATCTTCAAAACTTGCCGGCAATGAGTTTCCGCATTTCCCCATTGAATGAGGATGTCCGTTCATGGATTAACGGCTGGACAATTTTTTATTGGGCATGGTGGATTGCATGGGCACCATTTGTAGGGATTTTTATAGCTCGAGTTTCTAAAGGCAGGACCATTAGGGAATTTGTATTTGGCGTTCTGCTTGTACCTTCAGTAATTGGCTTTTTATGGTTTTCAACTTTTGGTGGTACAGCGATTATGCTGGAGCATCAGGGGGTAGCAAAAATTTCTGAATTGGCGACAGAGGAATCACTTTTCGGAGTGTTTGCCAACTACCCTTTGGGTACTTTATTGTCAATCCTGGCGATGGTTCTTGTTGGGACATTTTTCATAACATCAGCAGATTCAGGTACTTATGTTTTAGGGATGATGACGACAAATGGTTCACTTACCCCGGGTAACCGGATCAAGTTCACATGGGGAATCTTGCTTTCTGCAATTGCCCTTGTCCTGCTTTATACAGGTGGCTTGCAGGCACTGCAAAATACAATGATTGTGGCTGCATTGCCGTTTTCTATCATAATGGCATTGATGGCCATCAGCCTTATAAAAGCATTGGGACAGGAAGCGAAAGAACTTGGCATCGGACGAATTCCAAAGCGAAAGCCTTAATGTCAATTTAAAAAAGAGCGGGGAACCGTTCTTTTTTTTTATGCTTTTTTCGCATTGATTGTTGTTTGTCGTACCATCTTTGCATCCGTATTCGTAAGAGGAATAGGTGTCAGGGCTGTTTTCAAGTCGCCTTCCTGTCAGAAGCGAATCGGGTTCGGACAACTTTTCGGGATTTCACCTGAAGCTTGTCCGAAGTAGCCTCGTGTTCGGACAACTTTTCGGGATTTCATCTGAAAGTTGTCCGAAGTCGCCCTGGGTTCGGACATCTTTTCGGGATTTCATCTGAAAGTTGTCCGAAGTCGCCCTGGGTTCGGACAACTTTTCGGGATTTCACCTGAAGCTTGTCCGAAGTAGCCTCGTGTTCGGACAACTTTTCGGGATTTCATCTGAAAGTTGTCCGAAGTCGC
>DMSR01000054.1 GCA_003457145.1 Bacillus sp. (in: firmicutes) | reverse complement strand
CCGCCACATCGAAGCGGAACAGTACAACGAGCAGACCTGCGACCAGCGCAATCAAAATGGAAAGGTAGATTCCAAGCCAGCTGTATGCTTTTGCATCCTCAAAGCGGCCTGCCCCAACTTCATAACCGACTAAAACAGTTTGCGCCATCGAGATGCTCATCGGGATCATGTACAGGAATGAAACGATGTTGAGAGCGGATTGGTAGGCAGCTATCGTCGTGATGTTGAATTTACTGATTAAAATCGTCACTACTGCAAACATGCTCGTTTCAAAGAATATTGAAAGTCCCATTGGAACCCCAATGATTAAAATTTCCTTGAACCTCCCTCCACACAACTCTTTAAAGTACTCCGTGCCGACATATGCAGAGAATGGCTTCTGGGTGATGATGAGAATTCCGGTCAACCCAGCGATCAAAAAATAAGTGGCCGAAGTGGCGTATCCAGCACCCGCCCCTCCTAGTTCCGGGAATCCCCAATAACCGAAAATAAGGACGTAATTTAAAAAGAAATTAACCGGTAAGGATATCAAAAGTATGTACATGACAATCCGTGTCTTTCCAAGTGCATAAATAAATGAACGCAACACATTGAAAATGAATAGTGGAATAATTCCAAAGCTTAACCCCGCCAGATATCCGTAAGCTGTTTTATGAACACCTGCTGGAAGGTTCATAACCTGCAAAAGCGGCTGGAGCAGAAAAATCCCTAGAATGATAACGATTGAGGCAATCATCATGGCGAGATAGATTCCGTGTGATAGAATCGATGCTACTTCTCTTCCCTTTTTCTCCCCAAAGCGCTGAGCCGCAATTGGAGATACTGCCAGTAAGATTCCGCTCAGGCCAGTAAAAATCGCATTCCAGATCGATGAACCTATAGCGACACCTGCCAGGTCTGTTGAATTATATTTACCGGACATGATTGTATTGAAGAATACCATCGAAAACATTCCAAGCTGAGTAATCAATATCGGAAGTAACAGTATAATGATTTGCTTTATTTTTTCCTTTGTTGTATATGTCTGGTACATAGTTGTACTCCTTGAATATAATAATTCTATCATTATATCAATATTATTCAGAAAAAGTACGTTAAATTTGAAAATTACGGATACAGTCATTAAAACGCCATAAATTAACAAACTATTTAGAATTGGAAAAAGTCACCTGATTCTTTCTACTATTATCCTTGATACAATAGTAATATCGAGGAGTGACGAACATGAGAATCATAAAATATCTTTTGCTATTTTCCTTGTTAATTGTCTTGTCGGTTTCTGCGTGGATTTATTATCCTCAGTATCAGCTCAATAAAATGAAGGAAGAAAATACTGCAGAAGTAGAAGGCACGAACAAACTCACCTATATAGACTACTACCGGACTTCAGACGCCAAGACCATTAATCACCTCGCACTTGGAGATTCAATCATCCGCGGTTACCGTATTGACGAAGGCCTTAACTTAGTCAGCCAATTCTCTGTCCAACTGGAAAAACAAACAAAGAAGCAAGTGTTGTCAAAAAATGAGGGGATTATCGGGATAACCAGTAAAAACTTAAATCAGCTGATTCAGGAAGGAAGTTTCGATGCTGAGATTAAGGAAGCGGATATTATTACTGTGAATGTTGGTGGAAATGACGTCCTTAAAACGGTTAAGAAAAGTGATTTATATAGTGCCTTAAAAGAATTCGATAGTCTGCAAAGTGGTTTTTCCGAAAATTTATCAGGAATTGCCTCCAGGATTAGCGAGCTTAATCCGGCAGCGACAATTGTTTTTCTAGAGCTATACAATCCGATGCCGGCTGACCATAAATTTTATTCCATGGCAGACAAGCTACTTCCAAAATGGAATATAAATATATATGAAGTAGCCAAAGAAACTCCCTCTTCAGTGGTAGTACAAACAACAAAGGTAATCAATAGTGAAAACCTGCAATACCTGTCTAATGATGGAGTGCACCCTAGTCCATCCGGCTATACAGCCATTTCAGAGCAAATGGTGGAACAATTTAAAGTCCAGTTTAAAGAGGACACAGTTGTAGCTAATCGTGAAAATTAAGCCGGGCCAATTGCCCGGCTCTTTATTTTGCTTCATTATTTACTCAACGCTCATTTTACTGTCCTTAAGGGCAAGCAAGGATGTTTTTTACTCTACTTAAAATAGGAACAAAGAGATAAAACTAAATTATTTTTCATTCTCTTCCTGAAAATGCTCGTTTAAAAGTGGATTCTCTGTTGTTGCGAAATTCACTGACTGGAGGCTTGTCTCTTTGTCAAGGCCGAATAATTTCGCTTCATCACCCTTCGGCCCAATATCTTTTTGATCTTTGTCCATCGATCGCTCCCTCCTTCCCGAAAAAGATACTGTCAAGATCTATACTCAGCCTGATAGGAGTTTTTACCACAATGAACGGAAAGTAAGGTATCTGCATAACCGACCAGACGATTTACGATTTCATCTGCCAGGGCATATACCAGAAAATGTTCGCTTGAATCATACAATGCTGGGTCATCAAAGATGATCGTTGTATTGATGAATATTTCCTTATTGCCGTACAGGTTATATTGGATAATCGTCTTACCAGCGGCACCAGATGTTTCCGGGTCTTTAAATCCTGGCAGGAATATATACCATTCTTCTGCGGTGGCGGAACGAAAGTTCTTTGTGAACTTGATCCCATCTACTTCCGTATCAATTCTTATTTTTGTTTCTATATCCAATGCATCAATCACATTATCCCTATCAATAGGATCCTTAATAATTCCCTCCTCCAATTCAGTTAGACTTTATCAATGTGAGCTAAGGGAGATTGTAATCTCTCCCATTTTCTCACCCTGCCACATTCGCTATTTGTATTAAGTTAGAGGTAGGTTTCCCAATTTTCAATAAGATATTATTTACATATAGACCCTTCAGTTACAGGAACCATACCTTCACAATCTTATCTCCCTGAATTTCATAAATGGCAACCGCATTCTTTTCAACTCCACTGTTTCTCCCTGTAACATATTCATGGTCAATTACTTTATTGTCATGAACGATTCGCGATAAAAGCTCAGCATGGTTATTAGGGTTCTCTTTAAATAGCTTTTCGTACCGAATTTTCATATCTTCTATTCCCCGGGTCATCACATTATTTGATGGGAATTCCAAGATTTCTACATCTTCACTATACACTGATAAAAAACCTTCAAGATCCTGCTTGTTATATGCGTCCAATTGTTTTTGTGCGAGAATTGCTCCAATATTGTCCATAA
Organism: Bacillus sp. (in: firmicutes); assembly: GCA_003457145.1. Classification (GTDB taxonomy): domain Bacteria; phylum Bacillota; class Bacilli; order Bacillales; family Cytobacillaceae; genus Mesobacillus. Next base: position 1,119 of record DMSR01000054.1, on the reverse strand, counting down.
TTAATCTTCCCTTCGTCCAATCAGTTTTCTCTTCTATTTTACCAAAGCTTTAAACATAGAAAAAACCCCTGATTACAGGGGTTACAGGTTAATTCTCCATTAACTGTTTGGCAGGCTTCTGTTCGCCTGACTTTTTGCCAATCGTATCCTCTGCCTGCCTTGCCCGTTTGATAAAGAATGCCATAATCAGCGCTAACGCTGACACGAACACGGTCACGAAAAAAGCATCATTGATTCCTTCGAGCATTGCTCTCGTGGCGATTTGCTGTTTCAATTCTTCAAGTGCAGCAGGTGCAGCCTGTCCGGTCGCTTCTCTCATCGCATTCGCGGCCAGCCTTTCCCCATGTATTTCCGCACGGTTAGACATAACTGTGACCAATAAAGCTGTACCAATTGCGCCGGATACCTGCTGCAGCGTATTATTCATAGCAGTTCCGTGAGGATAATAGCGTGCAGGCAGTTGGTTCAAACCATTGGTTTGTACTGGCATCATCACCATTGACATTCCAAACATCCGAACAGTATTTAAAATAACCAGATAGGCATAAGTGGATTCCATGGTTAACTGGCTGAATAAATAGCTCGTCACTGTTGTTATCGCCAAGCCCACTATGGCCAATACCCTGCCGCCGAATAAATCAAATAACCTTCCGGTGATTGGTGACATGATTGCCATTGCAATGGCTCCTGGAAGAAGCATCAATCCGGCATCGAGCGGTGATATGCCGCGAACGGTCTGAACATAGAGCGGAATTAAAAGCATACCTGAAAACATGGCCATTGTAATGACCATTGAAATGGCAGATGACAGAGCGAACATCGGATATTGATAGATCCGGAAATTAAGCATTGGATTATCCTGGTTTATTTGCCGTAAAATAAACCAGATTAAGGAAACAACACCGATGATTAAAGTTCCATATACTAATGGACTGTCCCAGCCCTTTGATCCAGCTGAACTGAACCCATAGAGAAGACCGCCGAATCCCGCACTTGATAAGGTTAATGAAATGAAATCCAGCCGCATGTGCACTTTTTCTTTTTTATCTTTTAAAAGGAAAAATCCTAACATTAACACCGATTGCAGCAACAGTTTTAATGTTAGGATTTTTCCTTTTA
>DMSR01000088.1 GCA_003457145.1 Bacillus sp. (in: firmicutes) | reverse complement strand
GTCTGTTTCTGGAGAAACTAATTTCACTGTTACTCACTTGAACAAACTTAAACAGGAGGGAAGCAAAATCGTCAGCATTACAAATAACACCTTCTCAACCATTGCAAAAATTTCAGACCTAAACATTCCTTATTATGTAACAGAGGAATTTTTTGAAGAGGCGAATGTCACTACACAGATTCCAGTCGTTTATATACTTGAAACACTGGCTCATGAAATTCATAGGCTTAATCAGTAGGCAATCGCCTTAGGCAGTGGTTTTAATAGAAGCAGGAATTAGAATATAGAAGTTGGAACATAATGTGGGGCTTTCAGGGACCAAATTCCTGTTCGACCGGATGCTTAAACGATCTCCAATTCACTATTCTATTTGGAAATCTGTTAATTTCAAATTTCCGAAACACGATTTTTTATTTTTATGATCATAGTTAATAGCATTCTAATAAATACATAGACCCTCTTATATTCATCACTAAATTTCAGCTTTTTATTTAAAACAAAGATAGCTTCACACCCACTACAGACATACGGGTGTGAAGCTATCTGTTTCAGTTCCCGGGTTTGATACTATAACCAAACTCTAAAGATCATCGNNCCGGTACTGTCTCGACTTTTGCTCAAAGAAGTCCGTCTTGCCTAGATCAACTTCCTGATATGCGATGATCCACCTCAATGGATTGGTCCTATGCCCTTCGAATGGTGACTGGAACCCTAGTTGCTCTGCTCTTTTATTTGCCATGAATTTTATATATGCCTCAATCTCAGGCATATGCAGACCATCGATTTGATTGCCGATAATCTGTTTTGCCCACTCGACTTCTAGTTCAGCTGCTTTGCGGAAAGTTGCTCTGCCAAATTCTTTTAGTTCAGGGCTGTCGTACTCCGGATATTCTATCAAGATTTCCTTAAAGATTTTTTCAAAAAGCCCAACATGAAGCTGTTCATCGCGATTGATATAATTTATCATCGTGCTTGTGCCGACCATTTTTTGATTCCTAGCTAGGTTATAGAAAAATGCAAATCCTGAGTAGAAGAAAAGTCCTTCTAAAATAACGTCATACACGATGGAATGCAATAAATTTTCTACTGTCGGATTTTCGGCAAACCCCTCGTAACCGTTAGTGATGAAATCATTTCTTTTCCTAAGCGTTGGCTCTGTTCTCCAATAATCAAACACTTCCTCCTGCTTAGCCTTAGGTACAATGCTAGATAGTACATAGCTGTATGAGTGATTATGGACAACTTCTTGCTGTGCCAAAATAATCATGAGCGCGTTCAGGCTTGAATCTGTTAAATAGTCGGCCACTTTTCCAGCGTAGTCGGTTTGGACGCTGTCAAGCAATGCAAGGAGTCCGATCGTTTTTAAGAATGCATCCTTTTCATGTTTCGTCAGTGCAGGAAACTGTTTGATGTCCTTTGACATATTAATTTCGAATGGTGTCCAAAAATTCCCCAACATTCTTTTATATTTTGGATAGGCCCAAGAAAAGCGGACATCATCCCAGTTCAAGATATTTGAGCTGCGGCCATTAACGATTCCAGTCGAGGCGTTTGGCGCATTGGCATCAATAATGGACCTCTTTTTAATTTCAATCATGCCCTTCATCCTTCCATTCAATCAATTAAGTGGCGATCAATCCGTTGTTACCCTCTGAGCTCATCTTTTGGTCCTATGGGCATAGAAATTTTGTTTCCGTTACCGTTTAGGCTCTTCCATTGATCAGATGGGCACGATTAACCTCATTTCGTTCCCGTCCAAGCTCTTTTAAGGCCACCACGGGCACGATCATACCAGTTTCGTTCCCGTCCAAGCTCTATCAAGGTCCTTATAGGCACAATCAACCTGTTTTCGTTCCCATCCAAGCTCATGCAAGGCCACCACGGGCACGATCATACCAGTTTCGTTCCCATCCAAGCTCTTTCAAGGCCTCTACGGGCACGATCATACCAGTTTCGTTCCCGTCCAAGCTCTTTCAAGGCTCCCACGGGCACAATCGACCTGTTTTCGTTCCCGTCCAAGCACTTTTAAGGCCACCACGGGCACGATCATACCAGTTTCGTTCCCATCCAAGCTCTTTCAAGGCCTCTACGGGCACGATCATACCGGTTTCGTTCCCGTCCAAGCTCTTTCAAGGCCACCACGGGTACGATCATACCGGTTTCGTTCCCATTCAAGCTCATGCAAGGCCCCCAAGGGCACGATCAAACCAGTTTCGTTCCCGTCCAAGCTCTTTCAAGCCCCCTATGGGCACAAACACACTGCTTGCCCTTAGCTATGGCAGCTGTCACATTCCTCTATTTCACTGCCTGAAGTGGAGCGGATATAATAAGTCGTCTTCAGTCCGGAACGCCATGCGTCCAGATGTAAATCAAGCAGGGCTTTTGCTTTTATGTCATTTCTTACGTAAATATTGAAAGAAATGGATTGATCAATATGCCTCTGGCGGCTTGCATTTTGTCTAATGCTCCAGTGCTGGTCGATATTGTAGGCTGATTTATAATACCAGGTTGTTTTCGGCGATAGATCGGGAGCTGTAACCGGAATTTTATAATCCTTTTTCTCCTCTGAATACTCAAGTCTGAAGATTGGATCAATGCTAGCGGTTGAACCAGCAAGAATCGATGTAGAGGAGTTTGGGGCCACAGCCATTAAATAACCATTGCGGATCCCCGTTTGTTTTACTTTGCTCATTAAGTCATTCCATCTTAGCGAAATGTACTCTCTTTTGGCGAAATACTCGCCAGTAGACCAGTCGGAACCTTCGAAATATTGATAGCTCCCCTTCTCTTTGGCTAATTCATGACTTGCCTTGATGGTCAAATAAGCAATCTCCTCATACAGGGAATCACAGTATAATACTGCTTCTTCACTTTCCCATTTTATTCCTTTCAGCGCCAAAAGATGATGCCAGCCAAACGTGCCCAGACCAATTCCTCGGTAATTTTCATTGGTTATTTGAGCCTGTAAAACGGGAATTTTATTTATATCAATTACATTGTCCAGCATCCTTACCTGAATGTGGATCAATCGCTCCAGAATGTCATCCAATACACTTTTCGCCAATGAAATCGAAGACAAATTACATACAACAAAATCGCCTGGTTTTTTATAAATAATGATTTTGCCGTCCTCAACTTTTTCTTCCTCCAGTACTGTCGGACTCATGTTTTGCATTATCTCTGTGCACAGATTGCTGCAATAAATCATTCCTTTGTGCTGATTGGCATTCTGCCTGTTCACTGTGTCACGATAAAACATGTAAGGCGTTCCTGTTTCAAGCTGGGAAACCATAATCGACTTGAAGATCTCAATTGCTTGTACTGCTTCACGGGACAGGTCCGGATGGTTCACACACTCCCAGTATTTATCCCGGAATGATCCGGCGCCCTTTTCCTCATCGAAATGATCCTCAAGCGAATACCCCATCACCCGCCTGACTTCATGCGGGTCGAACAGATACCATTCCCCCCGCTTCTCCACCTGTTCCATAAATAAATCAGGAATGCAGACACCAGTAAATAAATCATGTGTTCTTTGGCGTTCATCACCGTTGTTTAATTTCGAATCGAGGAAAGAAAAAATATCTTTATGCCAGCAATCCAGATAAACAGCTATCGCCCCTTGTCTTTGACCTAACTGGTCGACCGAGACTGCTGTATTGTTCAGCTGCTTCATCCACGGAATGACACCAGAACTTATCCCCTTGAACCCTTTAATATCACTGCCCCTGCTTCTGATCTTCCCCAGGTAGATTCCGATTCCACCGCCATTTTTACTTAATGTGGATACATCGGTATTCGAATCGTAGATATTCCTTAAATCATCTTCGACCGTATCAATAAAGCAGCTCGATAATTGTCCATAACTTTTGCCTGCGTTTGATAGAGTTGGAGTTGCGACTGTCATATACAGATTGGAAAGCGCCCAATAAGCCTCTTCTACAAGAGTTAGCCGTTTATCCTCTTGTTCATTTGCCATTAATGTCATTGCAATAATCATGAATCGCTCCTGTGGCAATTCCAGGAATTCGCCTTGATGAGAGCGCGCCAAATACCTTTCAGCCATTGTCAAAAGGCCTATGTATGTGAATAAATGGTCTTTTTCAGGTTTGATCAGCTTTTCCAGATAGTCAACTTCATCCTTGGAATATGATTTTAGAAGTTTACTATCATAAATCCCCATCTGGTCGAGCGTATTTATTAATTCATAAAAAGAACCGTATCCCCTGTCTTCATTGGTCTTTCTTGAACAAGCACTAAGCCGGTAGAGTCTTTTCAGGTAAAAATGAGCGGCGATGAAAGTCCATTGTGGTTCAAGGCTGCTGATTCTTTCTAAGGCAGTTAAAATAAGCATATTCTCTAGTTGATCGATTGACATATCCTTCACTGCTAAAGTGTTCATGACTTTTTCTTTAAAATCATTGAAATCAACTTCAGGATGCTTTTGTTCTACTTCATTTAAAAGCAGGGTGACAATTTCCTTTTTGGCAGCAACAATCATATGTTTCCCCTCCCTAATTTGAGTTCCTCAATTCTAAACGGCGCTGCTTCCTTTCTTCGGCAGTTTTTAGCAAAGAGCGCTCCTCATCCGTCTGAGGAATAACGCCAGGTACAGGGACTGCGACTCCATTGGAATTCTTGGCCACCATCGTTAATAACGATGTTGTCGTTAATGTCTTATTTGCTGTCTCTAGGTTTTCACTTACCACTTTCACAAAAACCTCCATTGATGTCCTGCCGGTAGAGACGACAAATGCCTCAAGAGTCAATATGTCTCCAACCTTTGCGGATGATAAAAAGTTCACTCGATCGATAGAAGCTGTAACAACAACTTTCCTGCTGTGCTTCATTGCCGCTATTGCCGCAATTTCATCGACATAGGCTAGGACTGTCCCTCCAAAAATTGTGCCCATATGGTTCGTGTCTGGCGGTAACACTAAATGGGTTTGAATCGTTCTCGACACATCGGATGAAATTGCCTCCATTTTCATTCTCCTTTTCGATTGAAGTACTTCTCCAGGACAAATAAAAAACCCATCTCGGAAGATGGGTTACATAAAACGCTGATCTGCTAATAGACAAATAAAAATGGAGAGCCTACTAAATGATCCTCGTTTTACCTTCCCTATTCCCGAAGAAGATAACACGTATAAACATGGCAGGTCTCCTGACTTGTGCTTCATCCTACTTTAAGTCCTTCCCATCTATTTATTAGACAGTGGTCCATACTTATTTCGTCAGCACTTACAGTTGCGGGAACAGTTCTGGATTCTCACCAGATTCCCTATTAAGCCTTACTCAGGCACCATATTTACCGGTATATTCAATATGTAGTTAATCTATTTATATATAACACAATATATCGTGTTATAAACATGATAATAAATGAGCTAGCCGACAATTTCAACCATTATTTTCACATTTAGCTTTAACTTTCTATCATTCTTTTCCGGCCTTACCCGATTTATATCACCAAATATTCCTGGAATTGTCGTTTAGGATATAGAACCATCAGACAGTTCAGTAGACCCTAGTTCATTTTGAATAAGGGTTTTTTCACCCATTTTCCCGGTGAAAACGGCAGTAAGTAAAGATAATCAAAGAAATGAATACTAACTTCCACTTCTCCCTTCCTTTTCACCATAATACACAACTACTCTGTTACCCCTAAGAAAAAAAGCTGTCGATATGACAGCTTTGCAAGTTTGAACAAAGGAATTCTTTCTAAATCTTTATACAGTAAAATATTCTCTACTTTGCCGCGTCATGATAGGGGGCTTTCTTACAGTCTGACTCCAATAAATTTCAATTCTGTCATTTCTTCGATCGCATACTTGACTCCTTCTCTGCCAAGACCGCTTAGTTTCACCCCTCCATACGGGTAATTGTCCTGACGGAATACGGAGGAATCATTGATCCAGACCCCTCCCATTTCGAGGCTGTCTGCTACACGGTAAGCACGGCTGATATCCTTTGTGAACACGCCTGCCTGCAGTCCATAGACGGAGTCATTTGTTTTTTCAATCACTTCTTCCTCTGTTTGGAATGGCATAACGGTCACAATCGGGGCGAACGCTTCATCCTTGACGACTCGCATGTCCTTTTTAACATTCGTGATAATGGTTGGATACATGATTGTCCCTTCCCGGTCTCCACCCGTTTCAATCGTAGCTCCCTGATCTCTTGCTTCTTCTACCCATTCGTGAATTCTTTTCGCAGCCTCTTCATCGATCATCGGACCGAAATCCGTCTCTTGTTCCAGCGGATCACCGATTTGCAGTCGGTTTGTAGCATCGATGTATTTCTTTAGGAATTCATCATAAATGGTTTGATGAACATAAATTCTCTGTGCAGATACACAAACCTGACCTGAATACCCAAATGCGGCTTCAACAAGGCGCTCCGCAGCATCATCGATATCCGCGTCATCAAATACGATATTCGGTGAATTCGAACCTAACTCCATTGTCACTTTTTTAAACCCTGCTGTGTCGCGGATGATTTTCCCGACCGTCAAACTGCCGGTAAAAGTGATTTTCGGGACGTCCTTGTGGGGGACAAGGGTTGAACCTGCCGTTTCACCGGTACTAAGAACAAGGTTCAGCGCTCCATCCGGCAATCCTGCCTCCATGAAAAGCTTTGCAAGCATATAGGCTGATACAGGCGTTTTTTCTGCAGGCTTAAAGATGATGGTATTGCCTGCAGCAATGGCTGGAGCAATCTTATGCAGTGATAAATTTAACGGGAAATTAAAAGGTGTAATTGCACCTA
>DMSR01000166.1 GCA_003457145.1 Bacillus sp. (in: firmicutes) | reverse complement strand
GCGTATCGGGTGCGGTGATTTTTTTAGCTGTTTGGCTGTTAAAAAAGTGGGAGCCACTCAATCAATCATTACAGGATGCGGCTGACAAGGATAATAAACCAGAGAAGGCACCAAGAGTAGCGGCTACAACGTCCCAGCAGCACAATCATCCTCTTCATCGCTGGGAGCCCGAAATCTTTTTTCGTAAAAAATGACAAGGGAAGAGTTTAGGAGATCTTTTGTTTTTTACAAGAGTTTAAAAAAGTGGTTTCAAGGTTGCCTGTTTGTCCAATAATGTTAAAAAGGAGTGGGACATCATGAACCATTATTTATCTATTGCAGTGGAATTGATACTTGGATTTTTTTTCTTATTTATCATGGTAAAGTTTCAGGGGAAAACACAATTTTCTCAAATTACCCCTTTTGATTTTATATCTGCGATTATCTTGGGTGAATTATTGGGTAACGCTATTTATGACCATGAAGTGAAGCTAGGTGAAATAATCTTTGCGATTTCCTTATGGGGGATATTGGTCTATATTACCGAGCTTATAACCCAAAAGTACAATAATTCAAGAAAGCTATTAGAGGGTGAGCCAAATATAGTCATCCGCCAGGGGAAAATTAAATACGAAGCCTTGAAAAAAGCAAAGCTGGATATCAATCAGCTGCAGAGCTTAATAAGGCAACAAGGTTATTTCTCATTACGGGAAGTCGAATTTGCGATAATAGAAACCAATGGCCAAGTAAGTGTACTGCCGAAGTCCGATTATGATACACCAAAGAATAGTGACCTAAAGATTCAGGCAGAGGCGCCAAATTTACCAGTCAACCTAATATTAGATGGGAGAGTTGTTGAACGAAATTTAAAGGAAGCGGGTTTAGACGAGCAATGGCTTAAAAGGCAGCTGGCTAAACAAAAAATCAGCCAGATTTCTGATGTTCTATTTGCTGAATGGATGCAAGACCAACCAATCTTTGTGATGAAGTATGAAAATGGGAAAGGTTAGATTGGATTGATGGTTTTTGATTTCATGAAGGACAAAATAAACAATAGACTATGGGGAAGACCTTCATAATGTATTTGAAGGAAGAAATCAAGTAATCAAATACGACTTCAGTATTCCAAGTGGTGTTCATCAAAAAAGCTGATAGCCCAAGGGATACCAACTTTTGAAGATTATCTGTTATATTTCAAAATCGTTTGTTGAATTTTAAAATGATGAAAGATAGTCATTAAAATAATGATGGAGGAAAAAACACTCGATAAAATGGTACTCCCGATCAGTAACCTTATAACCTTGCGATTGATCATATTATCACCCCTGTTTCCTTACTTTGTAACAACACTCTCTGTCTAATAAGTCATAAAAGATTCGGGATAGACTTCTGACGGTTTATCATTTCTTGTACAAAAAAACGCCTAGTAAGGGCGTCTTTTTACTGGTTACGGTTATCTGAACCTTCTGTGGCCATGTTTCTTACATTTTTAGCTGCATTTTTTACTGCTTTATTCGTTGCATCGACCGCACTCATTGCTGCATTCTCTGTCGTTTCTAACGCATTATGAGCAGCATGGAAAGCAGCTCCGGCTGTCTCTTTAATGCCATGTGCAACTTGGTCATCGTTTTGATTTGTCATAAAGTCACCTCCAAACAAGATTAGCTTATGTAAATTAGCGGGATTTATACTGCAGCAAATAACAGCCGAAAGCGGAATTCTTAAAAATGGAGTTTCTAGAGAAAATGGGATTTAAACAAGAAGGAGATGAATGATGAGTTGGGATAAAATTAGCAGCCGGATCATTGTATAATTGAAATCTCCTGAAGAGGAAATGGAATCGGATTGATCAGTGGGAAAACACCAGTGATTCTGCAGCGCTGTGTGCGGCAGATTCACTGGTTACTGCTTACTATTAGCTGATCCAATTAAAAATCCTTTGATAATTATTTTTCGCATCCTGGTAGCCTGTCTCATATAATTGCCCGAGTTTAGCGGGATTTCTTTCAACGCGGCCTACTTTGAGGTGAATGGAAGGCCTGATGACAAAAACCTTTTTTTCTGACTCCAGTTCCTCAATAAATTCAAGTGTCTCATTGTATAACTTATAACGAGTCTCAAGGGTGGATGTTAATCCTTTAAATTCCCTGTACACGTAATTTGGCAGCCAGGAAAATTGCGACTTCTTTTTCCGGTAGCCTTTCGGTTTTGTGAGCACGATAACATTCTTATCGACTTGATCGTTCATTGCTTTCCTGATTGGAATCGGATCGGCAATTCCTCCATCCATTAATGTCCGTCCTTGAAATTCGATAGCCGGAGCCATAAAGGGAAGGGTACTGGAAGCACGGATAATCCGCAAAATATCTCCTGGAAATTCACTTTTCTCAAAGTAAACCGGTTCACCAGACCTGACATCTGTGGTTCCCACCAGGAATTTTTCTGGTGAACTGTTGAAGGTATTAAAATCGAAAGGGACGAGCTCATTTGGGATTTTGTCAAAGATAAAATCCATACCGAACAGCTGTCTCTTAAGAATCAAGTTGCGATAGGAAAGGTAATCCCGATGCCTCACATAGTCTATCGTCACCTGTCGATTGCGACCAGCCTGTCGTGAGACATAGGAAGCTCCATTACAAGCGCCTGCAGATACGCCAATGATATATGGGAAAAACAATTGATTCTCTAAAAAGTATTCTAACACCCCAGCAGTATAGACTCCTCTCATCCCTCCGCCTTCAAGTACCAGGCCGCTACTATACACGTTTATTCCCCCTTTGAACCTGAAATTTCTGCTATGTATATGTTCTAATCTCGATAAAATTAGTCTATCACAGAGTGAACTTGATTGTTCATTATATGATTGTGAAAAAATAAAATTCTAAATAACTGGAAGTGGCAAATGGGATTCAGTATAGCAGTATTTTGTCATTCAAGAAAATCCATGCAGCTAACTATAAAGGGAATGGTGTGAATAGTATAAAAAAAGCCCTATGTTAAGATGAAAATTATTCTCGTCACTTTAAATGCATTTATTTTAGAGTTTGTTTAATTTCAATTTTGATTCATCCCGAAAATATTTTACTAAGGAATTATCTTTCAATTATCAACTTTTTAAATCTGCCGTTAAAAAGAAAAGGAATGAAGAAAATAAGAAAAACGACTAAAGCAAATGTGCTCTAACCGTTTTTGAACTTAAAACCATATATATAACTTAAGTTATCGTTTATTTTAAGTTGCTGCTTTTCCTTTAAACAGCCATTCGACCGAGCGGACCTTCTTCATTAATAAGGTCCTGGATTTCATAAACAGAAATCGGGAACATAGGAAACCCAAATACATATGGTGTGATTTCATAGAGCTGAAAATAGATAACAAGCGATTTATCTGCAATGTAAAAGTCCTGATTGGGGCGTATAGCTGTGAATCCATTGAGAGTCTGAATATTTCGTTCCGCGATTTGCCGGTTAATAATCGCTGAAATTCTTTCGACATAATTGCTTCCAGGCTTAAATAAGTCTTTAAGTTCACTCTGCTTTCCTTGTTCCAAGTCAAAGGTCAGCGACTTTATATATGTCATCCCATGGGCAGCGTGGTAGTGATAAGTGTAATTAATGAGTGACAAGCTAAGAACATTTCGCTGATTGTTTTTAATCTCATAATAGCCAATCATTTCTTCAACTGTAGTTGGCATATTCCCAACTTGTTCATTGATGATCTGCTGGGTTTGCTTAGAAATGGACCGATTAATGGGCCTTTCCATTTCTTGATTCTGCGTGCTGAACAACCGGGGAAAATAAACAGACTTTTTTGGCCCGCCGCTTATCTTAAGCGTTTTAATACTTACCGGGAAATTAATAGGCATTGTAATCCATCCTTAAATGCTTTTTCCCTATGTTATTCTAGAAATTGAAAAGTGGGATAGTACCAGTATTGAAACTTGAATACATGGATAGGGAGTTCCAGAGTAATTTTATCTAACCCTTAATTACTAAGAATTGGATAAAAGCTAAACCAGATACTTTTGATTCAGTCTTTATTTTTTTAGGATGTATTTCGAATTACTTCCATATATTCAAATATTTTTTCTGATATTTCCTGTCCTCTACGAAATCAATCAGACTCAATGCCTGTACCTTAAGCTCTTCATCCTTCAGTTGATCATATAAGTTACGGAAGTTCTGAATGATATCTGACCGAATCAGAGTATAGTTTTTTTCGTNNGTCTTCACAGTTTTGAAAGCGATAAGCGAAATGCTGGATGACGATTTCTTTTTGTTCCTGTCCAGCCAGTGCTACTTTCCATATGGATTGAAGACTATGCCTTGCTGTTACGAACTTTTCATCCTTGGTCACATTCCAGAGGTTAGGAAAGGCCATGAGCATTCGATTCTCTGGATCACTCTTTGCTAAATGGGCCAGGTATTGTGCGGCTCTTGAACGTTGGTGATTATCTTTATCAGCCAGGTCTGCGATTAACTGGTCCCAAACCTCATAGGCCCAGTCCACTTCCTGCTCTGTTTCTTTTAATATAGATTGATAAGCTTCATAGCTGACCTGTTTATCCTTCGACTTTGCGTTTTCAAATAGAGTTTTAATTGTATCGTTCAAAGTAGATCTCCTTTTATTTACTTTTCAGCAATTCAAGTCTACATTGGAAAATCAATGTTTTCAGCAAGCTCCGGAAAATCGATGAAAGGGTTCCGGTTACCTTGAATGTAGTAGATTGCCTGATTGCGGTGCTTTTCATATAAGGCTGGCGGAAACTCCTTGTTCCAGTGAATCAGGAGGGGAAGATCAACTTGAGCTAAGTACTCTTTTTTGACTGCTTTTGGATAACGCAGGAAAAAATAGAGCATAGCTCTGGCGCTTACGCCTTTTCCGTGTTCCGGTTCAAACTTGAAATCCTTGCTGACACCACAGTTATTCTGAATCGGCTCATCCGCTAATTCAGGATTGTAAAAATCAAAGTCAGCAAATGGATAGTTAGAGCGGGCGATATTGCATTCCGGCTGACAGATAAACAGATGATGCAGATCCCCTTTCATCGGAGCAGCTCCGCCGAACCNNCGATTGGGGCACGATATGCTCTGCATTCATCTTGAAATCTGTTTCAAAAGCCTTTAGCTCATTCAAGGAATCAAACCCATTCAGCTGCATCTTCCGCGAGCTCCTTCTAAACTCATCATACTTTTTTCTGATCGTCTCATAGTCCTCGATGATCAATGACTCCGGGTCCTTTTCCTCACTCGAATAAACACTTTTTGCTGAGCCATCAGGATACAAATCGACCCAGGTATATAAATAGAGATCCTTGCTGAGGAAATAGGGGACGAAATACTTATGCGACCTGGTAATCAGGGTATGGAATTTATAAAATAAAGCCAAGCCAGAAAGGTCCAATGCCTGTGCTCCACGGTAAAACTTTAAAATATCAGAGTCATCCTGATTCTGGTCAAAATAAAGACTTAGGTTATCTTTAATTTTCCGTCTGTTTTCCTTCAGAATCGCCAGAAGCTTTTTGATATCAATGGAGTCGTATTGGCTTTTCCAATGGATATGATGCTTCCTCTTTGTAAACATTCGATACTCCTCCCTGATTAACTATTATCTATTTTAACCTCTATATTTTTGGCGTTCAAATTTAGTGAAATCAAGTAGTTCTTTGGTGTTAAAAAATTTCTTACCTAAATTATATGTAAGTAAATTCTTTTTCTTTCTGTGTAAACGGGAATTGCCCACACATAATGGGATTAAATAAGTGGAAGAGTATAAATGTGATGTTTGATGATAACTAATCTGTCTGGCTTGATGAAAACCGGATACTATAACTAAATGCATTGGTGAAGAGGCGTAAGGAGTTTAACAACAGCAATGAAAAGGTATATTGATATAGGTAAATGGTAAATACCAATAAGGACGGCTAGTTTAAAGCTGTTTTTTGAGGATTACCAGCAGTTATAAATGCTAAAGTATAACTATTTTTTACATTTCGTATAATTTTTGGAAGGGGAGAGGTTAATGGATTCAATTTGGCTGGAATATGCCTGGGCATTATTGATTTTAATCGGGTTAGAAGGGCTTTTATCAGCTGACAATGCCCTTGTATTAGCTATAATAGCAAAGCATTTACCTGATGATCAGAAAAAAAGGGCAATTAATTACGGGATTATCATGGCCTTTGTCTTTCGATTTGGTGCTCTTTTTGCGATATCTTTCATCGCTAACGTATGGCAGATACAAGCAATAGGAGCAGCTTATCTCCTGTATTTGGGCCTAAAGCATGTTATAAAGGCCAAGTTTGGGAAAGAAAATGAAAATGTTCATGAGGAAGAGGAAAAGGGTGCCGCTGGGAAGGGTTTCTGGCCAACAGTAGGGAAAATTGCTTTAGCGGATCTTGCTTTTGCCATTGATTCCATTCTGGCGGCTGTAGCACTTGCCCTTGGTCTTCCGGATTCACCGCTGAAGGATTTTGGCGGAATGGATGGTGGCCAGTTTATAGTTATTGTCCTTGGCGGAATCGCTGGTCTTATCCTGATTAAATTTGCAGCTGGCTGGTTTGTTCAGCTTCTTGAAAAACGGCCTGCATTGGAGACNNGCTTATGCGATTGTTGCCTGGGTTGGTGTCAAGCTCGCTATCATAACATTATCCCATGATGACATAGGTGTTCTCCATCATGATTTTCCACACAGCACTGGCTGGACAATCGTTTTCTATGGGGTATTGGTTGCTATTGCCCTATTAGGATGGTTTGCCCCGGCTAAAAGTTCGTTGGCGGAGGATCATTCCTAACAGGGTTTACAGAAGTAAGGACAAAGAAATATGCAGTGATAGCAACAGTAGAAAGTGCGTTAATCCAAAAAGGGTTAACGCACTTTTTGATTGAGAGAGAGAATTATAAACGGGATTAGCACCTATGAAGCAATTGTTCCACAATACGCCAAACCCTTATAAAACGTTTACCAAAATCCCTGAGTGGAATAGTCAACATAAGACGTTTTTTGAATATTTCACTTGAAGGGGTGTTTGTATGAAAGCAGCGGAATTATTGATTAAATGTTTAGAGCACGAGGGTGTTGAGTATATATTCGGTGTTCCTGGCGAGGAAAACTTGGATATTATGGATGCGCTTCTCGACTCCAGTATTGAGTTCATCGTGACGAGGCATGAAACAAATGCGGCGTTTATGGCAGGTACTTACGGGAGACTGACCGGAAAGCCAGGTGTCTGTCTCGCCACTTTAGGGCCGGGCGCGACAAATCTGTTAACGGGAGTGGCAAATTCAAATATGGATCATAGCCCGGTCATAGCGATAACTGGCCAGGCAGGACTCGATCGACAGCATAAAATCTCGCATCAGTACTATGATTTGGTCTCTATGTTCGAGCCAGTGACGAAATGGAATACCCAGGTTAAAAAGGCAGAAATCATTCCAGAGGTCATCAGGAAAGCATATGATGTGGCACAAGGGGAAAAGCCAGGTGCCACACATATTGACTTGCCTGAGGATATTGCGGCAATGGAAGTGGAAGGAAATCCTCTTGCAATCATGAAGCCGACCCTGATGGAAGCGGGTGAACGTGTCATCAAGGAAGCGGCAAAGCTTATTGAACAGGCAAAACATCCGCTGATTCTCGCTGGAATGGGAGTAGAACGAGGACAGGCTGAAGAGAGTCTAAGGAGCCTAGTGGAAAAAGCAAATATTCCTGTTGTCCATACCTTCATGGGAAAAGGAGCGATTTCCTGGAAGAATGAATTGAGCTTGTTGACGGCAGGCATCAGCGGCAAGGATTATATAACCTGCGGATTTGAACAATCCGACCTGATTGTTGCTATTGGTTTTGACATGGCTGAATATCCTCCGGCAAACTGGAATCCCAACGGCGAAACAGCGATTTTGCACATCGATACAAGGGAAGCCGAAACAGATGCAA
>DMSR01000294.1 GCA_003457145.1 Bacillus sp. (in: firmicutes) | reverse complement strand
CGTCCAGTATACCAAAGAAGGTACTGTAAATTCCGTGAACGGTCATTATAATAATGAAATAGCCGCCAAAGAAATGAACACTACTGCAGGAATTCCTGTTGAGAAGGCAATTGCTGTCGCACAGGATTCTGTTTCTGCACCAGCAGAATTGGAATACCAGCCAAAGGCTGAATTGGTTGTTTACCCATTCAACGGCCAGGATTTGCTTGCTTACAAGGTGAATGTTAACTTCCTTGGAGAGCAGCCAGGTAACTGGTTTGTATTTGTAGATGCAATAACTGGCGGTGTTGTTGACCAATATAATGGCTTAATGCACGCTGGTGAATATACTTCTTCAAAAGGCGCTGGTCTCGGTGTCAAGGGTGAACACCGTGTCTTGAATATTTCTCATAAAAATGAAGCTGGCTCCAGAGATGGCAGCACCTTTTATCTATATGACAGCTCACTTGTGAATGCAGAGGGAATCTTCACTTATGATTTTAAGAACAAATGGCGCTCCAGCTCAGTTAGACTGCCCGGTGATCTATTTGCAGCGAAGGATGCAGCATGGATGAGTGATTATGAACGTGCTGGAGTAGATGCACATTATAATTCTGAAAAAGTATACAACTACTTCTTAAATGAACATGATCGCAACTCCATCGATGGCAAAGGAATGGCGATTGTTTCTACAGTGCATTATGGTGATAAGTATAATAATGCTTTTTGGAACGGACAGCAAATGACTTATGGAGATGGTGACGGAGAATTTATGATTTCTCTGTCAGCAGGACTTGACGTCGCTGCCCACGAGATGACACATGGTGTTACCAATACTTCAGCAAACCTAAGGTACCGTTTCCAGTCTGGCGCACTGAATGAAGCATTTTCAGATATCTTTGGCGCACTCATTGATGAGGATGATTGGGAACTTGGTGAAGATATAATGGCGGAAAAGGCGGTCGCAAGTGGCCGTGATGCCTTGCGAAGCTTAAGTAATCCAAGCAAGTTCCCAGTTGGCTCTTCATATGTTCCTTATGGCAATGGAGAAGGAATGTACCCTAAGCATATGGATGAATATTATGATCTTCCATTAAATCTTGATAATGGCGGGGTTCACATTAACTCTTCAATCATCAACCATGCAGCCTACCTAACAGGTGTTGAAATTGGTAAAGAAAAGCTTGGTCAAATTTACTATCGGGCCCTTACCTCCTATTTGACACCTGATTCAAATTTCTCTGACGCAAGGAAAGCATTGCTTCAATCAGCAGAAGATATCTATGGTCCAGACAGTATTGAATTAAAAGCAACCGAAGCAGGACTGAACGGAGTTGGAATAACTGAATAAGAGAATGAATAACTGAATAATTGGTGCCTGCCCCCCTCCACGTTAATGAAGTAACGTATTGGGGGTCAGGCACCTTTTTATTGGGTAAGATAAAATATGTAGATTTTCAATTTGCCGTGTGGTACGATTTACTAATTGATGAATAGGAAGTGACTAATAATATGATTAAAATTGAAATACCCTCTCCAGATGTAGTGATTACTAGGAGCAAGCAATTGGGAGAAAGGGTTGAATCCGAAATTAGCAGCGTTTACGGTTTTACGGATTATCACCGAATCCCAAGGGATAAAGGCGGCATTATCATGTTTTTCAATGCTAATGATGATTTAATGTTTGTTGGGAAAGCACGTAAGCTTAGGCCGCGTGTAAAGAAACATTTTGAGGATACTGTTTCCCCTATTAAAAACCACCGACATGAAGTACACAAAATAGCGGTATGCACTGTAGAAGATCCTATGGACCGGGAAATCTACGAGACATATATCATTAATACATTAAAAGCCAAATACAATATCGACAAAGTCTTCTATAAATAATGAAAAATGCCTGAACCCTCGCTTTTGTTAACCGAAGGGGTCAGGCACTTTTAATTTACTGATTATGTGAACAAGAATGGCTTAAACTCGAATAAACATTACTTCCGATATGATCATTGGCTTAAAGCTTTTTCAATGTACTGGGCCAATAAAGTCTAAAGGAATGGTGAAGCAACAAAGTTTACGAAAAGGTCCTACTTAAACCAGCCTTTTTCCTTGGACTGAGTAATTGCTTCAATCCGGTTTGTTACTTGCAGTTTATCAAGGATCGTCGAGATGTAGTTCCGGACAGTACCAGTTGTAATACTTAGCTCGCCGGCGATTTCCTTTGTGTTTTTGCCATCAGCGACAAGTTCCAGAACAGCCATTTCCCGGTCGGTTAGCGGATTCTCCTCGCTGTAAACATCGTCCATTAATTCAGGTGCGTATATTCTCCTTCCGCTAAGAACACTCCGGATGGAGCTTGCCAGCTCTTCACTTGGGCTATCCTTTAATAAATAACCGCTTACGCCAGCCTTTAGTGCCCTCTGGAAATATCCAGAACGTGCAAATGTCGTCAAGATGATCACCTTACACCCTAACCCCTTTAACTCTTCAGCAGCCTCTAACCCCGTCTTTCCTGGCATTTCAATATCCATGACACATACATCGGGCTGCAGTTGTGCGGCTAAAGCAACTGCTTCCTCCCCGTTGCTAGCCTTGCCTACAACCTCCATATCGTCCTCCAGGCTAAGCAATGAACCTAACGCTCCCAAGAGCATACGCTGGTCTTCAGCGATGACAATCCGAATCATTTCAGGTCCTCCCTGTCTATTTGCTTTAAAACCTTTGGTACTCTAATCAGCAGTTTTGTACCATTTTTTGAGGAAATTTCAAGAGTTCCGTTTACAAATTCCAAACGCTCTCTGATTCCCAGCAACCCGCTGCCTTTATAGTAATCTTCAGCGGTTATATTCCCTACCCCATCATCAACGATTTCAACAATCACTTCTTTTTCGGTCTGCTGAATGGAAATGGAGCACATAGAAGCTTTGCTATGCTTGACTACATTTGTCACAGCTTCCTTTAAACACATGCTGAGGATGTTTTCTGATAGCAGAGAAACATTGTTGAGGTTAAACTCTTCATCGCTCCCTGAGAAATCTATTTGTGCAGCTTTAAGAATTTGTTTTATATGAACGAGTTCCTCTCGCAACCGGATTCCTCTCATTTCAGAAACCATTTTCCTTACTTCATTTAATGCGGTTCTTGCCGTCTGCTGAACGTCTTTTAGTTCTTCTTTTGCTTGTTCAGGATCTTTATATATTAACTTACGGGCCAAATCACTTTTTAGTCCAATTAAAGAAAGCTTTTGTCCCAGCGTATCGTGCAAGTCACGAGCAATCCGCTGACGTTCCTCAATTTTGACCAAGTCGGAAATCCGCTTGTTCGCATCTTCAAGCTTCTCTTCAAGCTGACCACGTTCATTTCGGTTATAGATACTGAACGGAAGAAGAATGACACTGATCCAGACGATGACGATAATAGGAAGCTGTCTTATGAAAAATTCGTCCTGAAGCACTATTTCAAAATTTATGATGATAGAAGTTCCAACTAGATGAATGAAATAAAGAACTAGAAAAGGAATACGATCCTTGATATTGCCTATGAAATAAGCAAGAAAAAAAGCAAAATAAATGTAGCTGAAAAGGCTGGCAGAAGCAATGGAAATGCCAATCAGGATACTCGTCCATAAATATACTGTCCAGCCTTTTGAAATAAAAGCTACCCAGTAAAATAGGAAGAATAGGAGTGTGAGGATAACACCTGCAACCTTTCCACCAGTGGAAGGCACCTGAAAAATAAAATAAAACGGCAATATTCCAAGAATAGCCCAGATATACGGTGAAATGCCTGTGCTTCTAAGTGAATCAAAAATTTTCTTAAACATAAAAAAACCTCTGCTTTTTATATAACGGATGTTATTCTTCGATTAATTTTAACATAATAAACGTCAAAAAATTAATCGAAGACTAACATCCGTTATATAAAAAGCAGAGGTTTTTTTATGTTTAAGAAAATTTTTGATTCACTTAGAAGCACAGGCATTTCACCGTATATCTGGGCTATTCTTGGAATATTGCCGTTTTATTTTATTTT
>DMSR01000377.1 GCA_003457145.1 Bacillus sp. (in: firmicutes) | reverse complement strand
ATTCTCCACTGCTGAAGACCTGGCCAAACTGGCGCATATGTACTTAAATGACGGCCGATACGGCAGTGTGCAGATTCTGCGGCCTGAAACTGTCCAAATGCTTGTTGAAAATCAAATACCTCAATTTCCTGGAAATGAACACGGGTTAGGGTGGGAACTTGCACAAGACTGGTTCATGGATGCCTTATCAGAAGGGTCGACAATTGGCCACACCGGTTATACAGGTACCTCTATTGTTGTGAACCGGAACAATGACACGATTGCTATCCTGCTTACAAACAGGGTCCACCCGAGCAGAAGTACCGTTTCAACAAATGTAGCCCGCAGGCAGCTTGCTAGACAGGTAGCGGATGCAATTCCTGTTGATATTCCTGATGGGACTGCCTGGTTTTCAGGATACGGCGACAGACTGGAGCGAACAATGACAACAGAGGTGAACTTGAGTCAGCCTGCCAGGCTATCCTTTGATACATGGCATCGAATTGAATCAGAAGCAGATTATGGTTATCTTGAAATCTCTGAAGACGGTGAAAGCTGGCAGCAGGCCGCAATAGTAACAGGCAGCAGTATCGACTGGGGTACAGTTGAAGCAGAAATCCCCAAAACAACAAAGTTCATTCGCTTCCTGTATAAGACTGACAGCTATACAAATGGACGGGGCTGGTATGTGGACAATATCAAACTAGTAAAATCCGATGGTATCTTAGTGAACACCGATTTTTCAGGAGAAGGCTGGGAACAAAGAAGCTATTAAGGGAAGAAATCTGATATTTTGGTTAAAATACGAAAATGGAGGAGATTGACTTGAGACAAAAGAGTAAACTATTGCTTTATTCTCTGGTCTTTGTATTAACTTTTTCGCAGATGCTGATTGGCGGCTCTGTGAAAATGGCAAAGGCGGAGGAAACCAATAAAGTTGAAGATCTGTTAATTTATCAGAACATCCCGGAAGTGGAAACTGCAATTCAGGAGGGACAAATTCAATTAAAGGCACTGCATGTATATAGCGAGGGACATTTTATGAAAGCCACAGATGATCTTGTCTGGGAATCAGCAAACAAAAATGTTGCAATGGTTGACCAGGATGGAAATGTGACTTTTACAGGCCAGAATGGAAGAGCATTCATCACTGTGACAGATGGAGTGTACAGAGATCGAGTTGCTTTGGATTATAAAGTCAAGACGGATTCAAAAACAAAGGGAGAAAAGGGCAAACCAGAAACCGAGGCGATCCTTGTCAAACAGGAAGGCGAAAAGTATGACCTAATCGGCAACGCCCTCAGCAAGATGACTTTGGAAGAAAAAGTCGGGCAAATGCTCATGCCTGACTTCAGGAACTGGAAAGGAAAGAATGTCACTGAGATGCTGCCGGAAATCGAGCAGCTTGTTAAAAAGTATCATTTGGGCGGAGTGATTCTTTTCCGTGAAAATGTTGTTACAACTGAACAAACTGCCCGCCTAGTTTCCCAATACCAGGAAGCAGCAGAGAAATATGGTTTGCTCTTGACGATTGATCAGGAAGGCGGCATCGTAACCAGGCTTCAATCTGGAACGGATATGCCAGGTAATATGGCTCTAGGGGCAACACGTTCACAGGAAATCTCTTATAATGTCGGAAATGCAATAGGTGAGGAGCTTGCTTCACTCGGCATAAATATGAACTTTGCACCGGTAATGGACGTGAACAACAATCCAGATAATCCAGTAATAGGGGTACGATCTTTTGGTGAAGATCCGCAGCTTGTTGCAGACCTCGGGGTTGCCTACACGAAAGGGCTTCAGGATGCAGGTGTAGCGGCAACAGCCAAGCATTTCCCGGGACATGGGGACACTGCAGTCGATTCCCATCTTGGTCTTCCAGAAGTTCCACATGATAAGGAACGCCTGAAAGAGGTTGAGCTTTATCCATTCCAAAAAGGGATGGAAGCAGGAATCGATGCAATTATGACAGCGCATGTCACCTTTCCTAAAATTGATGGCACTAAGGCAATCTCTCAAAAGACGGGTGAAGAAATTGCCATTCCGGCAACTCTTTCATACAAGGTACTGACAGAGCTGATGCGCGAAGAAATGGGATATGAAGGTGTCATTACAACAGATGCAATGAACATGAAGGCCATCTCCGATCATTTCGGGCCGGTAGATGCGGCTATCCGTGCGGTTAAAGCAGGGACTGATATCGTTCTTATGCCTGTAGGGCTTGAAGAGGTTGCGACAGGTATGTTGACCGCTGTTAAAAGTGGTGAAATATCCGAAGACAGGATTGACGCATCTGTAAAACGGATTTTAACCTTAAAGGTAAAACGTGGAGTAATCAAAGAAGAAAATCCTATTCCAGTTGAGGAAAAGGTCGCAAATGCCCTTAAGGTTGTTGGTTCACCAGCGCATAAGCAAATTGAGAAGGAAGCTGCACAAAAGTCCATTACTTTAGTAAAAAATGACACTGGATTGCCTTTACAATTAACTAATAGCAGCAACATCGTCGTGGTTGGGAATTCATTCATCAATAATTTGGGGAATGCGATTAAAAGCCGCCATGATCATACAACAATCATTGAAACACCAACATATAAGCTGACGGATGCCCAATTGGAACAAGTCAGGAATGCCAGTGCGGTTGTCGTCGGAACCTATACTTTCAATGTTTCTGGCCGTTCACCATCTCATCCGCAAATGGCAATGGTAAACCAGCTTATCGGATTGACGGATGCACCTGTCATTGGATTTGGAATCCGCAATCCTTATGACATCATGGCATACCCTGGAATCGATGCATATTTTGCCCAGTATGGTTTCAGGCCGGCAAGCTTTGAAGCTGCTGCAGGAGCATTATTAGGCGAATTCTCCCCTACAGGAAAGCTTCCTGTAACGATTCCTGATTTGAACAGTGGTGTTCTTTACAATTTCGGACATGGATTAAGCTATTAATCATTCGTAAAAAATGGCAGGCGGAATTTAATTTTCTGCCTGCCTTATAATCTACTAACACTCTTGGAGGTCCGCAGAAACAAACCGAACGTTTCTGGCTAATAGAAAAAATTCAGCAACAGAGCATTGGTTTTCAGAATATCCCCATTTCAAAGTTTAAGAGCCTAAGAGTTAAAAAACTAATTGAAACAGGAGTGAATAGTATGAAAAAGTGGTTAGTAACGTTGCTTACAACAATCCTGATTCTATCGTCATTAACGGCAGCATTGGCGAACCATGATAATGGCAATGGAAAGAGTCAGGATCATAAGAAGTTTCAGGTTGGAGCTGAGGCACTGTTGAGTGAGCATAAGGATTTAATTGAAGGAAAGCGTGTAGGTTTAATTACGAATCCAACAGGCGTTGACCAAAACCTTACCAGTGTTGTGGACTTGCTTTTCAATGACCCAGACGTGGAATTGACAGCATTGTATGGCCCAGAGCATGGAGTAAGAGGAAGTGCGCAGGCTGGTGCATATGTCGAGTATTACGTGGATGAGAAAACAAAATTGCCTGTATACAGTCTATATGGAAAAACAAAGAAGCCAACACCTGATATGCTAAAAGACGTCGATGTCCTGCTGTTTGATATCCAGGATGTCGGTACAAGGTTCTATACTTACATCTATACGATGGCATATGCAATGGAAGCCGCGAAGGAAAACAATATTCCATTTATCGTACTTGACCGTCCAAATCCGTTAGGAGGAACGAAGGTAGAGGGACCAGTTCTCCATCCCGAATATTTATCTTTTGTTGGGAACTATCCTATTCCGCTTCGCCATGGAATGACGGTAGGTGAACTTGCAAAGCTTTTCAACAAAGAATTTGATATCGGTGCTGATTTAACAGTAGTTGAGATGAATGGCTGGAAGCGCAATATGTATTATGATGAAACACCTCTGGAATTTGTTCCGCCTTCACCCAATATGCCAACACTGGAAACTGCATTAGTTTATCCAGGAGCAGCACTAATCGAGGGAACGAATGTATCCGAAGGAAGAGGTACGACAAAACCATTCGAATTGATTGGTGCTCCTTTTATCAATTCAGATGACCTTGCTGCTGAATTGAACTCTTTGGGTCTTCCAGGAGTCAAATTCCGGGCAGCATCATTCATCCCTACTTTTTCAAAGCATTCTGGAAAGCTGTCGCATGGAATCCAGATTCATATTACAGACAGAAATTCATTTAAGCCTGTCGATACTGGGCTTCATATTGTAAAAACAATTCACGATATGTATCCTGACCATTTCCAATTCCGCGCGGAGGACAGCAGAGGGATTTCGTTCTTCGATCTTTTGACAGGCAATGGATGGATCAGGGAAGCAATAGAAAACGGAGAATCTGTGGAAGTAATAAAAGCACAGTGGGAAGATGGGTTAGATGAATTTAAACAGGTGAGGGAAGAGTACCTTATCTATTAAAATGAAGAATTTCAAAAATGGCCGCTTGCTTATGCAGCGGCCATTATCTTATTTGATTCTGTCCCAATCCGTATAAAGTCCGCTGCCGTTGCATCCGGGGCAATCATAAGGTGTCGCGTAATAGATGAACTCATTGGCTGAAAATGGATAGAACCCTCTGCCGTGACAATCCGGGCATTTGTTCTGTTCTTTCATATTAGAAAGGTGGGTCTCATATCTTGTATTTCTCCACTGGTTTATCGCACTAATTAATCCCATTTCCGTTCACCTCCAGTTCTTTACAAATAGTTTGGAGAAATTTATCTCTATTTATGTATAGTTTATGGAGAATTTTGGATTTTGACCCAGTACTAGTGCAGAACTTGTCTTAAAATGAAAAAAGATTAATACGTTACAGTCCTGTGAACAATGAGCGTATAAAAACAATACTGGATAATATTGGACTATAATAGAGCCGTACATAGGAACTGGAGGGATTTAGATGAAGAATGAATTGACACTAGCAGTGAATAAGCAGATTGCAAACTGGAGCGTATTGTACATAAAGCTTCATAATTACCACTGGTATGTAACAGGGTCTGAGTTCTTTACCCTGCATGCGAAATTTGAGGAACTGTACAATGAAGCTGCCCTGCACATTGATGAACTTGCAGAAAGATTGCTGGCAATGGGGGACAAACCAGTCGCGACTATGTCAGGTATACTGGAGATTGCCTCTGTAAAAGAAGCTTCAGGGATTGAAAATGCAACTGATATGGTCGCTAGCATAATAAAGGACTATTCAACAATGATCCAGGAATTAAAAAAGGGAATGGGACTGGCAGAGGAAGTTAATGATGAAACAACAAAAGACCTGCTGCTGTCCATTCACTCAGGCTTAGAAAAGCATGTGTGGATGCTTAACTCATTCCTGGGAAGATAAAAGATGAAGCAAGCAAGACGTATGTACTCCATACGTCTTTTTTATTGTTTAGGAATTTATAAAATTATTTACTTGTGGATAACTACATGTAGGGGGTCTTAATCCAGCTCCAGCGCCTAGCCCCTCGAGTCGCTTCGGTCCGCCCAATGAAGTCACAGAACGACTTCACCGGTCGGCCCTCCAGCGCTTGTCCGGGCTGAACGAGGCGCTTGCGCTTTTTGTTCTGTGCTCTTTAAATTCCTTTTTACTTCATTCATGTTTCTGGATTTCTCTGTGTTTTGAATCTGCTTCGAATCCATGCTAAGATCACCAGAAAATAGCTGAAAACAAAAAGCACCCGTTCAGCGAGTGCTTTTCTTAAGGAAAGTTCCTTCTTGAAATCTATTATTTACATTTCCATCCATCTTTGTGACCAGTTTTCAATCTCTCTCATAAGAGGTTCCAGCGCCTTGCCTTTTTCCGTAAGAGAATATTCGATTCGAACTGGAGTTTCGGGATAAACTTCACGTCTTACAATCCCTTCGTTTTCCAAATCCTTCAATCGCTCTGAAAGCACTCTTCCACTCACACCCATGGAGGATTCAATCGTACAAAAACGCTGCGGTCCAGAAAGCAGCTGGTATATAATCATTCCAGTCCAACGCTGGCTTATGATTGTCATGGCTTTTTCAAATCTAGGACAAATCGACTTATCCATATCAATCACTCCTTACTAATATTATAAACATAACAACTGAAAAATAAATTACTTTTTATAAAAAAGATACTTGACGTAATTAAATTACAGTAATATAGTTACTTACATAAAGTAACCAACTTACTGCAGCTAAGTTAGAAATTATTTTTAAGGAGAGTAATGGAAATGATAAATAGGCATGAAGCAGCAGCAACAATTTTAAGGTTAGTTTTAGGGGCTACTTTTTTGGTCCATGGAGCGGCAAAGTTCCAGGGGGGTATCGAAAATACGGCTGGCTTTTTTGAAAGCCTTGGATTCCCTGGATTCTCGGCATACATTGTTGCCCTGGTAGAGCTTGTTGGCGGATTAGCGATGCTCCTGGGTGTAGGAACGAGGGTTATTTCAATTTTGTTCGCGATTGTTTTGGCAGTAGCTGTTATAAAGGTAAAGCTTGCCGGAGGATTCCTGGGAAATGGTCAAATGGCAGGTTATGAACTTGATCTGGCCCTTCTGGCAATATCCATCTTTCTTGCGATTACAAACAAATCACTTTTTGCCCTTGATAATGTTATTTTTCAATCAAAGAATGCTTAAAGGAGGAAGGATATGAGTTTTCATCAACCACCCGTTACTTTCATTAACCAGGTAAATATAAAGGTACAAAGTCTGGAACGCTCACTTGTCTTTTATCAGGAGGTAATTGGTTTTAAGGTATATGAAAAAACAGATAAATCCGCCAAGTTAACTGCCAATGGAAAAACAGTGCTCCTAAACATTGAGCAGCTATCAGATGTGACTCCTAAGAAGGGAAGAACTACTGGATTGTACCATTTCGCGCTGTTGCTCCCTGACCGAGCTGACCTGGCAAAAATACTGAATCACTTCCTGCAGACTGGATATCCATTGCAGGGGGCATCTGACCATCTAGTAAGTGAAGCACTGTATTTAGCGGATCCGGATGGAAATGGAATTGAGATTTATACAGATAGGCCAGCTTCAAAATGGGAATGGAATGAGCAGCATGTGGTGATGGCCACTCAGGCTCTTGATGCAGAGAATCTTCTTGCAGAAGGTATGGAGCAAACATGGAATGGGCTTCCTGCTGGAACAATGATGGGGCATATCCACTTACACGTCGCAGAACTAGTAAAAACAGAAGAATTTTACACAAAGGGACTTGGTTTTGACGTGGTAAGCCGTTATGGACCGCAGGCTCTCTTTATTTCTTCAGGAAAGTATCATCACCATATCGGGCTGAACACCTGGAATGGAGTAGGAGCACCTGCACCTTCTGCTAATAGCGTAGGACTTGAATCATTCTCTCTAGTATTGCCGGATGAAATGTCATTGAAAGAAACAGTTGCCTCCCTGAAAGAAATTGGGGCATCTGTCACAGAAGAAAATGGAGTGTCCATTACGACAGATCCTTCTGGAAACCGCATCAAGCTGGAAACAGCTAAGTAAATTAAAAGATTTGAAGGTGAAAATGATGAGTTTATTAAACAAACTATTTGGAAGCAAAAAGAAGGAGGAAGCAAAGATGACAACTGATAAAATGAATATCGGAATTATTTTAGGAAGCACTAGACAAGGACGTGTAAGCCCTCAGGTTGGCGAATGGGTGAAGGGGATTGCTGACCAGCGTGGAAATGCAAATTATGAGATCGTTGATATTGCTGACTTTGAATTGCCTTTCCTGGGTACAACTGACGGTTCCGAGCCAGGGATTGCTGCTTGGAATGAAAAGCTTGCCAGCCTTGATGGTTTCGTATTTATTGTTCAGGAGTACAATCACAGTATTACAGGTGCCTTGAAGAACGCGCTTGATTTTGCGCGCGAAGCATGGAATAACAAAGCTGCTGGAATCGTAAGTTACGGTTCAACAGGCGGAGCAAGGGCAGCTGAGCATTTAAGAGGCATTTGTGGTGAATTGAAAATTGCCGATGTCCGTACACATCCGACATTATCCCTATTTACAGATTTTGAGAACGGTACAGAGTTCAAGCCACAAGCCCTGCATCTCGATAATGTAAATGTAATGCTGGATGAGGTTGAGTCATGGAGTGGTGCACTTAAAACGATAAGATAAGATAACGAGCATTTATATTGACCTTTCATTAAAAACGGATTAATATCTCGAAGTAAGCTATTTCAAATTCGAGATTTTTTCCTCGGAATACTCTTAAAGAAAAGAATAGGTGGGATTACAGCATGGCAAAAGTTCTATACATCACAGCACATCCGCTGACTGAAGAACAATCTTTCAGTCTTGCAACAGGAAAAGCATTCATTGAAACGTATAAAGAACAGAACCAGAGTGATGAAATAATTCATCTGAATCTATATAAGGAAAACATTCCTCACATCGATGCAGATGTTTTAGGCGGTTGGGGTAAGCTGCAACAAGGAGCGGATTTCTCAACGCTAACAGAAGACGAACAGGCAAAAATTGGCCGTCTTGCTGAACTGGTTGATCAGTTCACAGCAGCAGACAAATTTGTTTTCGTCACGCCGCTCTGGAACTTCTCATTCCCGCCAGTCATGAAGGCATATCTGGATGCAGTAGCAGTAGCAGGGAAAACATTCAGATATACACAGGAAGGGCCTGTTGGCTTAATGACAGATAAAAAAGCCCTTCATATCCAGGCTCGTGGCGGTTACTACTCAGAAGGACCGGCAGCGAACATGGAGATGGGAAATCGCTATATTGAAACAATCATGAACTTCTTCGGTGTACCTTCATTTGAATGCCTATACCTAGAAGGCCACAATGCAAACCCAGAAAAAGCACAGGAAATCAAAGACAACGGCATTGCACGTGCAAAGGATTTGGCACATACATTCTAATAATCAACAGAAAAGCAGGTCAGCCTATATAAATGGGCTGACCTGCTTTTTGTATTGCATGGTATTCAAAAGAAGTTTCAATACTAATCGGCCATTAACCCGAGAGAATTGGCAAGTTCATTCACAAAAGGTGTTGATCACTAAAATAAAATGTATCTATTAAACTTCCTGTGGCACCTGTAGTCCCAAACCTTGCGCAATACGAGTTCCGTACTCAGGATCGGCCTTGTAGAAATGGGCGATCTGGCGGAGCTTGATATCGTCACGTTCTACAGGCTTCATTGCGCCAACAATAGTGGCAACAAGGCGTTCGCGTTCTTCTTCGTTCATCATTCGGTACAAATCACCGGCTTGAGTGTAATGATTAACGAAGAAGAACGCGAACGCCTTGTTGCCACTATTGTTGGCGCAATGAAGCCTGTAGAACGTGACNNATGATGGTCATAGCCAACATTTTCAGCTGCGCCGCTGACAGGGAAGGAAGCCTGCTTGTGTTCGTTCACCTCAGTTGGCCCTCCGAAACTATTAGGCTCGTAGTTTACTGATTTGCCGCCATTGCCATCAAACCGCATATGGCCATCACGCTGGTAAGAGTTCACTTCTGAATTAGCCCTGTTGATTGGAAGGTGCTGGTGGTTGGCACCTACACGGTAACGATGTGCGTCAGCATATGCGAACAAACGGCCCTGAAGCATCTTATCAGGTGATACATCAATACCAGGTACAAGTGTTCCAGGTGAGAATGTAGCCTGTTCAACTTCTGCAAAGTAATTTTCAGGATTACGGTTTAATACCATCCTGCCAACTTCAATCAAAGGGTAATCCTTCTGTGACCAGACCTTCGTAACATCGAACGGGTCGAAGCGGTACGTATTTGCATCCTCTAATGGCATGATTTGCACATAAAGCTTCCATGCAGGGAAGTCGCCATTTTCAATTGCATTAAATAAATCCTCTGTATGGTAATCGGGATTTTCACCGGCAATTTTAGCTGCAACATCTGCTGTAAGGTTTTTGACGCCTTGTTCTGTCTTGAAGTGATACTTTATCCAAACACCGTCTCCTTCTGCATTTGTCCATTTGAATGTATGGCTTCCAAAGCCATGCATATGACGTAAGGTTGCAGGGATCCCGCGATCAGACATCAAGATCGTTACCTGGTGGAGAGATTCCGGTGACAGGGACCAGAAATCCCAAACTGCATTCGGATCCTTCAAATGT
>DMSR01000376.1:338-8829 GCA_003457145.1 Bacillus sp. (in: firmicutes) | reverse complement strand
AAAAGCCTTATGTGAGCTAAATCTTCTACTCTCCCCAGCAACCCTTAACTGTACAAGTTCTTCAGCAAGTAAGTTAGCTGCAGGCCTTGCACATGAAATCAGAAATCCCCTTACAACGATAAAAGGTTTTATTCAGTTATTAAAACCAGAATTACAAGCCATAGGAAAAGAAGAGTTCACTGAAGTTGTTTTAGAGGAAATTACCAGGGCGAACGATTTGCTAAGTGAATTTTTAACTGTGTTTAAACCAGCTCCGCCCTTAAAAAGAAACGTTTCTGTCAATAATTTAATCCATAGTATGAAAAAACTGTTCTCAAGTGAAGCAACGCTAAAACAGATTGAGTTTTCATCAGATGTACCAGTAGCTGAGGTTAATGTATTTGGAGTTGAAAAACAATTGAAGCAAGTGCTGATAAATCTACTAAAAAATGCATTTGAAGCTGTTGAGGAGAATGACAGAAAAAAAAATCGGGCCGTCTCATTAACTTTGAAATCAACCAACAAGGATGCAGAAATTAGTATTAATGATAATGGTTGTGGAATTAAGGAACAAGTTATGAACAAGATGTTCACTCCCTTTAATACAACCAAACAAAAGGGGACCGGAATCGGCCTCGTTATCTGCAAGCAAATTATTGAGGAACATGGAGGAAGTATAACAGTTAAGTCGTCTCCCATTGGCGGCACCGTTTTTATAATAAAGCTTCCCCTTTTTTAATAGACTTGCTATGTAAGGCCAATGGAGCTGCCGTTTCAATCAGCCTTTTGTTGGAGTATGGATAACTAGTATACTGAAGTTCAGAAGATTGTCAAAATGGTTCCAAAAATTCTTCAATTTAATTGTTAAAATATAGCTAAGAACTTCTGGAAAGAAGGCGGTAGAAATGGCACCTTCAGCTAAGTCAACCGATAATTATGTATTCGCAACTTCAACGGATGAAGTTATTTTACCTGATGATTTTGTAGTAGAATTCTTTTTGGAGAATGATGAAATAAAGAGTGATGAAATCTCCTCTTTTAAAATCAAGAGCCTTGATGAGTTAATCGATTTTTTGGAAAAGATGCCTGATTAAGCGGACTTTTAGTGTCGATAATCAATTTAAAAGAAAGAGGAAATTTTTATCTATAAAAAATGCGGATACCCATTTGGTATCCGTATTTTTTATACTTTAAGGAGTTTAAATTGACCTTTGCCGAAAACATCTTTAATAAAATCTAGTTTTGTTTGATCGAAATAAACAAAATCCCGTTCATGGATCAATATCGATAAATCCTCGAATTCAAAAATTTTATCGTTCGTTAATGGCCGCTCCTCCAGAGCGACTCTAAGCTGAGGTCCTCCTCAGCCAATGCCCATCGTCAGACGGACAAACAGCTTTTCATCCTCATGCCTGCTCTCCTTCTTAATCGCCTTATTTAAAACGTGAAATGCGCTTTTGGTTAAGTTAAACAATTCTCTCCCACCTCTCTTGAACCCTTTTTATTTTATTGATACCACTCTCTATGAAAAAAAGGTCGAATTATGACAGAAATATGAAATTACTACTAGATTTTATACATTTCTCATCATACTTATAATATATTATCCTTAGAGGCTAAAAAATAAATATGCCTCATTTTCAAAAAGGGAGATCACTATGAGACGTAAGAATAAAAAAGGGGCTTATGGCTTATCGGTTTTAGCTGTGTTAGGGATTATGGCAATTATTTTTATGTTCCAAATGTTTCATGAAGCTGAAGCAGCAAAAAAATTGGATAACACAGCGAAATGGCAGAAGGATCATAGTCCAAGAAGCATAGATGTTTCGGGGAAAACCTTTATTCAAACAATAAAACTCGGAGCTATTGGTGATATTTTAATCCATGATACTGTTTATGAAGACGCGTTTACAAACAGTGGCTACGACTTCAAGCCCATGCTAAGCAATGTTAAAGACTATTTATTGGAACCAGACCTGCTTCTTGCAAATCAGGAAACGATACTTGGCGGCATTGATCTCGGATTATCGAGCTATCCGATGTTCAATAGTCCTGTTGAAGTAGGTGATGCATTAATCGATGCTGGAGTGGACATCGTCTCAAATGCAAATAATCATTCCCTGGATAAAGCAGAAAAAGGCGTTCTTAAATCAATCAGCTATATGGAGACCGCTGGATTGCCATATGTAGGTTCATTTAAAAATCCTGAAGACCAGCGGAGACTGCGTGTTTTGAATAAGAATGGCATCAAAGTTGCCTTTTTATCTTATACGTATGGAACAAATGGCATCCCTGTCCCCAAAGGGAAAGATCATTTAGTCAACCTGATTGATCACAGTTTAATGCAGGCCGAAATCAAACGAGCAAAGGAACAGTCTGACATTGTTGTTATGAGCATACACTGGGGAAATGAATATCAACGCTTCCCTACAGTTGATCAAGAAGAACTTGCGCAGTTTCTTGTAGATGAAGGTGTAGATATTATTTTTGGCCATCATCCGCATGTTTTGCAGCCTATGGAATGGCTCGAGGCACAAGATGGAAGGAAAGCTTTTGTCGTTTACTCCCTAGGGAATTTCCTGTCTGGACAAATGTGGGACTATAAAGATATTGGAGGTCTCGCAACGATAGCAATCACAAAACAGATTACGACTGCTGGAACGCAAACCACATTGGCAAATCCCGGTTTCCTGCCAACATTCGTTTCAAGCAGCAGACAGAGCAGCTATAGGGTAGTTCCTTTGAGGGAAGCCGGAAAGTATGGGCTAGCCAATCCGGAAAATAAATATATCGAAATCATGAATCATATGACGCAATTCATAAAAGAATAAACTCGTAATGCCTGTCTCCTGTGCTAAAAGCGTTAATTACTGGGGTCAGGCACCAGCTATGTTATAATGGTTTCTAATTGGCTATGGAAGGAGAACGACATGAAAATTACAATCAATGATGACGCTGCAGGCTGGTACGAGAATGAGATGGACCTTTCATCAGGAGGTTTTTTACGTTGCTTTGTCAGGTATGGCGGCTTCAGTACCGTCCAACAAGGTTTTTCATTAGGTGTCTCCAAGGATGAACCAGATCATATTGGGGCTAAAACTGAAAAGAATGGTGTTACTTATTATATTGAAGAGAAAGATAGTTGGTATTTTGATGGTCATGATTTAATAGTTGATCTTCATCCAATTGCTAAGGAACCTGAGTTGAAGTTTTTGAAAGACTAGTGCCCTTTTCCGTAAAAGGAAAGATATACAACTACCCATCTTTCCAGGAAAATAAAAATAAGGCAGGCGCTCGTAGCGCCTGCCTTATTGTCTGGATTTATGCAAAAGCAGGTTTTCCCGGTTTTCTTTCTTTAGAATTTCGGCCTGTTTTTCCCCAAATAGATCGAAATGAGGAAAATCCTTTTTCCGCCTGTCAATCCATTCGGGTTTCAAACCATGCTGCCTTCCCCACTCTGATAATTTTTGCAGGTCATTACAACCTACCTTAGTAACGGTAGTGCAGCCTGGAAAGCGGTCGTCTATCCAGTAATGAGTAAGGAAGGCAATTTCGCCTCTTTGAATCCTTGCCTTCCACTCCCTTAGCTGGGCACGGTTTATTCCAAAAGCCACTTACAATTGCTCCTTTACAGCTTCCGGCTGTTTTTTTGCTTTTAAATATGCCTCATGCCAGTCCGGGAATTTACGCTTTAAGGAGATCGGCCTGAAGTTTTCCTTCTTCACACATACATGCTTGGAACTGCCGGTAAGTGCCAGTTCTCCATCACCGTTATATATCTCATACTTATAGAGAGAACGGAAGCCATCATACTCTTCCACCCATGTTTTTATCGTTGCTGTTTCCCCATACCTTAAAGGTTTCTTATAGGAAGCCTGGATATCCAATACTGGTGAAATGATACCGTCTTTTTCCATCTCAGCGTAATTAAAGCCTAGCTCCTTAATAAGCTGTGTTCTTCCTAGTTCCATCCAAACTAAGTAATTGGCGTGATAAACAACACCCATCTGGTCTGTCTCTGCATAGCGTACCTCGATTTCCTTTGAAGAAATTAGCATCGTTATTCCCCTTTTGTCAATTTATTCATTGCGGCTTCAAAGTCGCTTCTCTCTAGATATAAAGCATCTTTGGTAAAATCAGTGATCATATCTGACCCTATAAGCCTGAAGGCTTGTGACTGAATTGCTTCATCTACTAAATTTGTTGCAAACCTTCCATTCCCTTTTACGGCTGCAATCTCCAGCTCTTCTTTTAAAAAAGCATTTGCTTCTTCAGACAGTTTGTACTGGTAGTTTTCGGCATAATCCCTAATGATGATAAGCAATTCATCTGCAGAATAATCCGGAAAGTGAAAGAATTTCTTAAATCTTGAACGCAAACCAGGATTGCTTTCTAGCAAAAGATTCATTTCATCAGGATAGCCAGCTAAAATAATTGCAAGGTTTTCATTATGCCGGGTCATTTCATCGACTAATGTATCAATGACTTCTTTGCCAAAATCCCCTGTTGTTTGGCCTAATAATGAATAAGCTTCATCAATGAACAGGACTCCGCCTAATGCCTCTCGAATTTTTTTCTTCGTTTTCATAGCTGTCTGTCCGACATAAGCAGCAACAAAGTCTGCACGGCTAGTTACAATCAAATGCCCGCGTTTCAGCATTCCGCATTCCTTTAAAAGCTCTGCATAGATTTTTGCGACAGTGGTCTTCCCGGTTCCCGGATTGCCTGTGAAAACCGAGTGAAGCTGAACTGGTACACCAGGGAGACCCTTCTCTTTACGCAGCTGCTGCATTCTCACGAAGGATATAAGCGTAGTTACTTCTGCTTTAACTGTTTCAAGACCAACAAGGGAATTAAGCCTTTCTTGTGGATGCTCAGTGTACTGTGAAGCCTTTGATTCAAAATCTTCTTTTTCCAACAGGGTGTAAGCAGAAAAATCTTCTTCATCAATAGGACTTGCACCTTTTTTGAAAATCGCGTCAAGAACAATATTCCGCACTGTTCGGGCGTTTCCGAATGTATCGTCTACCCGTTCTTTTTCAATCCGTTCTTTAAGCTCAATTTTACCATCTGCCGTAATGGAGAAATCATTATCCATTGCTGCCTGTTCTGCGATTTGCAACAGCTCATCGTTTGAATAGTCAGGCAGCTGAAAGAAGTTCGACTGCGGAAAACGGCTCCTTAATCCTGGGTTGGCATCTAAAAATTGGCGCATTTCATCTGGGTAGCCTGCCAGGATTACAGCGAATTTGCCGCCATACTCCTTACCTGTCATTAAAGATACGAGGGTGTCAATTGCAGTCTGTCCATAGTCATTGCCAGTTTGGCCCTCACGTTTCAAGCTGTAGGCTTCATCGATGAAGAGAACTCCGCCCAATGCTTGTTCTACAACTTTTCGAACATTTTCCTCCGTCTGGCCAATATATGCCCCGACCAGCTGGGATCGATCCGCCTCGATGATTTCTTCTCGCGGAAGAACACCCAGACTGTGATAAATTTTTGCCAGAAGACGGGCGAGTGAAGTTTTTCCAGTACCTGGGTTGCCGGTCAATACCATATTCAAGCTCTGGTCATCCTTTGTCTGCAAACCAAGTTCTTTTCGCTTTTGCTGGTATTTTAAATACCTGTAAAAATCATTGACTCTTTCTTTTACGGTTTCCAGACCTACCATCTTGTTTAGTTCATCCAAAGGGTTTCTTTCGGCTTTGTTTTTTTCAGAGGTTTCGGCTTCAAATTCGGCTACCCATAGTGATTTAATCTCTTCTAAATGTGAAAGTCTAGTCTTGATTTCATCGTAGTGTACAGCGGTATGGAAAACCCCTGTTACCGATTCTTCATATAGTTCTGTTGCCTTCAAAAGTGCGGCAGTCTCATCAACAGCTTCCTCCAGCAATGAAATCAGTCGATTGAATTTTCCCTCAGAGGCGGAATCAGCTACCAAATCCGCTTTATTTAATTCTGATAATTGATCCTCGGCCACTGACAAGAACTGCTGAGATATTGCTATATATTGCTCAGCTGTCTTCTTTTTTAGTGCCCTGTTATCCGTTTCCCGGATCCGGGGGAATACAAGGGTGTCAAATACATGGCCTTTATTTTTCCACTGATTGCTGACATGCAGATTTTTGGCTGCTTGATTTGTTGGATCTGCCTTAATAGCCCTTTTAAGCCAATCAAGAACCAGGGTATCATAACCATTACGTGACAATCTTGATTGAGCTGCAAATGTCAGAACCTTAGACAAGTCTTTATGTTCATTCCCATTTGATAGCTTTTTGATGGCTTTTATCAACGGAGCCTCTTCACGGATGTATCCATTACTCTTCAATTCCTGTTCCCAAAGCGTCATTTGCTGGTCAAGAGGAAGTTCATGGTTATTTTGATGCATAATTATCACTTCTTTTTTTTAGTATACAAAAGCATCTTATCATATTTTTGTGAAAACAGAAAAAGACTCGCCTTTGACGGCGAGCCTAATGATTATTGTTGCTTGTTATGTGCTTCATCCTTGATTTCAGCTCTGAACGCATCGATGCTTTCGCGGCGACGTTCATTTTTAGCCTTAATTCTTGCTTGGTCTTCAGGACTTGAGTTAACCATTGCTGCTTCAGCATCCTCCATATTTTCTATTGTATGATGGACCATCGACTGCAGCTTCTCAACGTTATCACTTCGGTCATCAGGCTTTGGTGTGTATTTTGCCATATCCAAGTACCTCCCTTTTAAAAAGTACATGAATAGTATGTGACTGTTGCGCTCNNGAATCTATTTTTCCTTTATAAAAAAATAAAACCTGCCATTGGATTGGCAGGCACTTTCCATACATTATTCACCTTTTGTCTGGATGACCTGAGGGTGCTCTCCAGACGTATCTTGCATTTTCTTCCCTTTATTGCCTCCAAAGGCTCGAGGTTGTGTACCAAGATGACTGGGAACGAAATGCTTGCTGTCCCTTTTTGGATTGCTCATAAAATATCCCCTCCTCTATCTTAAGTTTTACCTAAAGAAGGAGGAAACATTTATGGTAATGTATGAAATTTACTCTGCTTTCCCCATGCGTTTTTGCTCTAGTCTTGCTTCGATTTTTTCGAGCGCATCACGGTCATTCAGAAGTTGACGTTTATTTTCTAAAACTAGTTCTTGAAAGGAACGCTTTCTAGGTTTCCTCATCTTCTTTCACCATCCTTTATCATCATTCTAACAGTTATTATGTCCGGAAACGGTTGCAATTATTACAACTTTTTGAAAATTAAATCGTATTAACTAATTACCCTATTTGAGCGTGTATTTTCTAAGCAATTTTTTCCACCGGTTTTCCTTATTGTTTTCTAACAATAAGTTCTCGTTAAAGCCCTTGTTGATTTTTAACATCCTATTGAGAGAAGAGGAAGGCACGTAGAAAGAAGAGTTTAAAGCAGACAGTGGACTTTTTCATAATTCTTCAGCTGAAAGCGAAGCGCCTAGAACGCATCAAATTTAACAGAAACAACAATAAAAAAAGCATCAGTTCCAGCTGATGCTTACTTGCTTATTTCAACCATTTGCTCATATGTCATTGACCCGATATGCTTCTTTTGAATAATTCCTTCTTCATCAATGATCAAAGTGGTAGGTATTGATAAAATTGAATATGTGTGTTGTGTTTCCCCACCCTGGTCAAGTAAGATGGGAAAAGTTAATCCATATTCATTTACAAAGCCAGCCACATCATTCTGGGGATCCAGATTTACTGCAAGAATTTCCACCTCATCAGAATACTTTTTATAAAACTGCTCCATCGCCGGCATTTCGGCTTTACATGGAGGACACCAGGTGGCCCAAAAGTTCAACATGACTTTTTTGCCTTTTAAATCCCCGAGATTTACTTCCGTCCCAGCTAAATTTTTCAATTTGATTGTTGGAGCAAGCTGCCCCGCTTCTATACCTGAGGGTATCTTAGACGCTGTGACCGATGCAGGTGCCTCCTCCTTATTTACAGCCTGGAAAATCGCAAATAAAACCAATCCTGCAAGTATTCCTGCCCCAATAGTTCTTTTGATCATTTTGCTCCTCCTTTTATAAGGCTCTTTTCGTAATTTTTATTGCTTTAAACTCAAAGGAATAATTCACTTATGGAACTTTCCGGTTTTATCTTCAAGCCCGAATGAGGTCGAAGCCAAGAAAATACTCTTATAAGATCTATCCAAAAAACATAGCCTTTCATAACGAGTAGTTTAACCCAAGTATATAAATAAAATTAACATGAATACGGAGGAAAATAAGAGGATTTTATGACATTTTTTATGGTGGTAAACAAGAAAAGCTAAAACGCCGTGTTCAGCACCGAGGAGCGCTGGGCGACTATAGCCGCTTAGTCCCGTGGCACCGTTGACTAGAATATTATGGCCGATGTCGGAGGCCTGATCAGTATAGTCGTTCACTGACTACATTGGCATGACCGATGCTGGAGTGACAACTCGCAAAGCTGATGACATGAGTATTCTGGTGATAAGAACAAAAAGCGCAAGCGCCT
>DMSR01000376.1:0-249 GCA_003457145.1 Bacillus sp. (in: firmicutes) | reverse complement strand
ACGCGGCAGTTCCTCACTGTAATTTCCGTGCATGATTCCCTTTTCAGTTATGATGGCAGTAATCAAGTGATGGGGAGTCACATCAAAAGCAGGATTGAATACCTTTACACCCTCTGGTGCTGTTGATTTTCCAAATCCTGCAGTGATTTCCTCTGCTGCTCTTTCTTCGATAGGGATATCAGCCCCTGTTTCAGTTTCTAAGTCAATGGTCGATAGCGGTGCAGCAACATAAAAAGGTAAATTGTGTGC
>DMSR01000067.1 GCA_003457145.1 Bacillus sp. (in: firmicutes) | reverse complement strand
TAAGGAGGCAGGCAGCTGGGATTGTACAGACTTTAATCGAAAAACGCTGGGCCATTTCATTGGAGAACCTTGTCGGCCTTTCTTTAAACCTAATTTCCGAATCCGGTATAGCAAAACGGACAAATGAGGAAGTTTATCATGATCTCATCCAATTCTTTAAACTGAGAGCGAAGCATTTGTTGCAGGAGCGCGGTATCCGTTATGATATCATTGATGCTGTTCTTGGTGGAGAAATTGGTATTATTTCCGAACTAACTGAAAAAGCCAGTGCCCTTCAAGCTGCCAGTTCAAATGAAGGATTCAAGGAAAGCATGGAGGCGTTAAGCCGGGTTCTTAATATCGCTAGCAAAAAAGATGTACTCGGCGATATAAATCCAGACCTGTTTGAAAATGAATTTGAAAGAAATCTTTATGAACAATATCTCGAGCTTGGCAGGACCGCAGAAGAAGGTATAGAAGCGCTTGCATATTATCAGAAGTTAGCCGCCATGAAGCCAGCGATCAATGAGTACTTTGACAATACTATGGTCATGTCGGATGCTGCAGAAATCCGTGAAAACCGCCTGAACCAGATGGCTGCCCTGGCTGCCCTGATCATGAAGCTTGCCAAGGTTAACGATATCTTAGTTAAATAGATCTCTATGAATGAAGGTATCCTTATCGTAAAATCCTCACCAGTTGGCGAACATATATGAGATAACAGCCAAGAATAAAAGGAAAGTGCCTTCCCGGATAGGAGGGCACTTTAAAAAGATGGAATCGCTGTTCACAGGATGAACAAAATACATTCTTTCTATTTTGTCTCCTTAGGATATAATATTTTTATAAAAGTATAACTAATTAGACAATTATTCTTTAGGTGGTGAGCACAATCGAACTGAATAAACGCCAGGAACTGATCCTCCAGATCGTAAAGGATAATGGGCCGATCACGGGGGAACATATTGCTGACAGGCTGAATCTTACAAGGGCGACATTGAGGCCGGATCTGGCCATCCTGACAATGGCAGGGTATTTGGATGCAAGGCCGCGAGTAGGCTATTTCTATACAGGAAAGACGGGTACGCAGCTGCTGTCAGAGAATCTCAAAAAAATTCTAGTTAAAGACTATCAATCCATACCAGTTGTTGTCCCGGAAAATGTAGCTGTATATGATGCCATCGTTACAATGTTTTTAGAAGATGTTGGCACATTGTTTGTCGTTGACAAAGAATCGAGGCTTGTAGGGGTTCTTTCCCGAAAAGACCTGTTAAGAGCAAGTATCGGAAAACAAGAATTAACCACCTTGCCTGTAAATATTATTATGACTAGAATGCCAAACATTACTATCTGCCGGCGGGATGATCTCCTGATTGATGCTGCAAAAGAACTTATTGAAAAACAAATTGATGCACTCCCGATTATAAAAGATACGGATGAAGGCTATGAGATTGTCGGAAGGCTGACGAAGACAAATATTACAAAAGCTTTTGTAGCCTTGGCTGAAGAATAGATTTGCTAATAGAAGGGGTGGGTACAGGAAAATGACGAAAAGGCCAATTATTTATGTGGTTTCTGACTCTGTCGGCGAGACAGCTGAACTGGTAACGAAAGCCGCTGTCAGCCAATTTGAACATGTGGATGTTTCCCTGAAAAGATATCCATACGTGGAAGATAAACTACATATTGATGAAGTGGTTTCCCTCGCAAAACTTGATGGCGGTATGATTGCGTATACATTGGTAAAACCAGAAATAAGCGATTACTTAAAGGAAACAGCAGCAAGTGCGGGGGTGTCTATTTGTGACATAATCGGTCCGCTGATGCAGCAGATCCAGGTTCTGTCCGGTGAGACCCCTTTATATGAACCAGGTTTGGTCCGAAAACTTGATGAAGATTACTTCAAGAAGGTTGAAGCGATTGAATTTGCTGTTAAATACGATGATGGAAGAGATCCCAGAGGGATATTGAAAGCGGATATTGTGTTGGTTGGAGTCTCAAGAACTTCAAAAACACCGTTATCACAGTATTTGGCCCATAAAAGATATAAAGTCGCAAATGTACCGATCGTACCTGAAGTGGACCCGCCAGAAGAGTTATTCCTAGTCCCGAAGGAAAAATGCTTTGGTTTAAGAATCACTCCTGATAAATTAAATCAAATTCGTAAAGAACGCTTGATATCGCTTGGATTGAATGACAAAGCAATATATGCAAACATCGAAAGAATCAAAGAAGAGATTAATTTTTTCGATGGAGTAGTCGAGAAGATAGGGTGCCCTGTCATTGATGTAACTAATAAAGCGGTGGAGGAAACCGCGAATGTGATTCTTCATACGGTTCGGAAAAAAACTTGAATGTGTAGCACATATGATTTTGTATGTGCTTTTCTTTTTTAAAGGCTATTTTCATAAAATTTTGTAGCTTTCATCCCGCGCCTTACACTACAATCATCTGAACTTAAGTTCAAAAACGTTTTACATAGCCTTTTCAAAAGGCTGTGTTCGCATTGATTGTCGCATTCGAATAAGCCTTATCCCCATGTTATGATTGGTTTTCGTGATGCTCCTAAGGCTCATCTTAAAATGCTTAACTCGATGACGCTGCAGATTGGAAAAAGAAACTTTGTATGAAATGGAAAGCAACATTATTTTTTTTTTTTGAAAATTGTTTGTTTATTGATAAAAAATAATGGAAAAAAAGCCTTTCTTATACTATAATAAAAAATTGTGATAAAAAAGTATCAGTTTAGGTTTAGAGTTGCCTAATTACGAATAAACTATTTATTATCAGTTGTCAAGATGTTGGCCATGAAAAAATTCGACAAAATTCCCTTTTTTAAAAAATAATGTCCCTAAGAAGGAAAATGCGGAGTGATGTAGAATTAATACTAGTGAAATCAACATTCAGACTCTTTTTGTTGATGCAGATTCTTGCCCGGTTACAAAGGAAATTGTCGAAATTGCTTCGGTACATGCAATTGATGTAATCTTTGTGGCTTCATATGCTCATATGAAGAAGGATCTTCAAGGGCAAAATTGGGTTTTTGTCGATTCGGTTAAGGAGGCTGTAGACCTTTATATAATGAATCACGCAAAAAAAAGTGATTTTGCTGTTACTCAGGATATTGGACTTGCTTCCACCCTGTTGGCAAAAAGGGTTTATACGATCTCGCCAAGGGGAATTTTATTTGAAGAAAATGAAATTCAGACAGCCCTTGAAATGAGGCATCTTACTGCAAAGGCAAGAAGGCATGGATTCTATGGAAAAGGACCAAAACCCTTTACCGAAAAAGACAGAGAAAAATTCATAAAGGAATTGAACATGCTTTTGTCGAAATTTAAGATATGTTCAAGGAATCACAACTAATAAGAGGTCATGCATATGGCAGAGAGAATTGCCGAGGAAAAAGTTAATCAAATCCGACAGGCGGTTGAAATAGTCGATGTCATAGGTGATTATGTCCAACT
>DMSR01000156.1 GCA_003457145.1 Bacillus sp. (in: firmicutes) | reverse complement strand
GGAGAGCAGAATTAAGGCCGCTGGCGATTAAGTTTGCCATATCCTCAATAAAAACATCCACTTCCTTAGGGGTAACCATTAAATTATGTCCTAACGGCGACAGCACCTCGTATATGAGCTTTCGCTTCTCTTCATCCTCAAGCGTTCCAACCATGCCTAGAAAGGTTTGACGATGCTGATCTTCTGGCATATCCTCTTCTGTAAGCTTTTTTCTTTTTCCGAAGCTCATTCCTGCCGGAACAAGGGATCTGGAAGGCTTATTCCCTTCCTTCAATTCCTTGCCGAAATGCTTGAGGATGAAATCGATTGTATCACTGGTAATCGATACGGCATCCACAAGCATTTCGGCAAGGAATTGAANNGAATCCCTAGCGTTTCTTTGCTTAATTCTTTTCGTTTGTTTCCAACTCCTGAACCAGGATGAATGCCGGTGTCCGATATTTGGATTGTCGCGTTGACTCTCTCGATCGACCTTGAAGCAAGTGCATCGATCGCTATCACGAAATCTGGCTTTGTCTTTTCTACTACACCAAAAATAATATCAGAGGTTTCAATCCCAGTAAGTCCCATAACCCCCGGTGAGAGTGCGCTTACAGGACGGTACCCTTCTTCTACATGCTCTGGCTGCAGCTCAAATAAGTGCCTGGTAACCATCAAGTTCTCACACACTAGCGGACCAAGCGCGTCAGGGGTCACATTCCAATTTCCCAGACCCACTACGAGACAGGAAGCATTCTCCTTTATCCCTGCTTGCTTTATGAAATTTGCAAACTCTGAGGCGAAAACCTTCTCCACCTTACCCTGTAGCTCGGTATCCTGCTGGCGAATCCCANNTAGATTAAAAGCTGGCGAATCCCAACAACCTCAATCGTCAAATACTGTCCTTGCTTTTTGCCAAGGCTTTTCTCTCCCTCAGGAGTCACCTCTACCAAGGATATTTTAATATCATTTTCTTCTTTTTCTTTTATGATGACACCTTCAATTTGCGAGAGGTTCTCCTGGGTATGGACTGAATCTGCTCTGTCTGCCAGAACCATCTCCCTCGCTTCAACAGCCAGGTCAGTCCTGATTGAATACATGCTCAAGTCTATGGATTCCTTCATGTCGCATTCCTCCAAATACAGTTTGGCTGCCATAACAGCATGCTATTTCCTATCTTTTCCTTTTACTTTAAAAAACATTCATGTTCTAATAGAGTTAAATTAAAGCAGAGTATTGCATTATTAACCTCTGTTTGATAAAATATCATTTGTTCTTAATAAATAAGAAATGTACTGGAAATGTCGAGTTCCATAAAATCTCGATGCTTTTTTAGGAGGTGAACGGAATGCCAAACATTAAATCTGCAATCAAACGTGTAAAAACTAGTGAAGCAAGCAAAGCTCAAAACATTACTGTTAAATCTTCAATGCGTACAGCAGTTAAGAAAGCTGAAGCAGCAATCGTGAATAACGATACTGAAGCTAACGTTTCTTTTGCTGAAGCAGCAAGCAAGCTTGACAAAGCAGTTGCTAAAGGTCTAATCCACAAAAACGCAGCTTCCCGCAAAAAAGCCCGTTTAATGAAAAAATTAAACGCTAACGGCTAAATGCAAAAAAACGACCTTTTCGGTCGTTTTTTTTATTGTCTTTTTTTCTTTAGGCTCTTAAATGTTGCTTATGTTTTTCGTTTCCGTCATTAATAGCAGCCCCTGCATAGCACCTAAATTGTCAAATAGACTTCGTTCTTTGGAACCAACCGGTCAAGCAGGAGCTTTATGTAGGACAATAAAATATCTTGAATTATTTTCTCCCATTTACCTGAAAGAGAATCATTTCAATTAGCATTTCTTTTCTCATTCCGCCTGTTTTCATTTGAAAATCGGCGTCTGCCAGCAGCTTCATGATTCGTGTCAGCTCTTCATCGGAAAATGCCCCTGCCTGTCCGGCCGCAAGCTTTACCCTGAACGGATGGATTTTTAGATTTCCTGCAATCTGCTGCTGCCCATAACCTTTGCGTGACAGCTCCTTCACCTGGTAAATCAGCCTGAATTGACCTGAAATGACTGAGAGAATCTTAATCGGTTCTTCATTTTGC
Organism: Bacillus sp. (in: firmicutes); assembly: GCA_003457145.1. Classification (GTDB taxonomy): domain Bacteria; phylum Bacillota; class Bacilli; order Bacillales; family Cytobacillaceae; genus Mesobacillus. Next base: position 2,069 of record DMSR01000156.1, on the reverse strand, counting down.
TTTAATAAGTCGTAATAAATGCGCAATGCCGCTTCAACATTTCGATTGACTACCTTGTCCACCAGGGAGAAGATATTTTGTTCTAGTGACCTTGCAGTCAGCCTGTCGACGATTTCCTTGTTAATTGACTTTAAGTCGCCTGCATACAGCGCAAGTTTGTCAATTTCCGAGGTCAGCATAAACAGATTTGTGCCAGAAAGCGATAACAGCAGTTCAATCGCATCATCCTCAATCTCGACTTTACTTAATGCAGCTCTTTCTTTTACCCATACCTTTAGTTCTTGTTCAGTTAATTTCTTCGCTTCAATAACGACTGCCTTCCTTTTTAATTCCTTCGTGATTTTCTTGCGTTCATCTAGTTTTTCATATGGCGCTGAAAAAACGACAATTGCGTATGGTGCAGGCTGCGAAAGATATTCCTCTAGTTTGGCTAGATTATGTTCAACCTTTCCCTTTGTTTTGTCAGATGTCAAAAATGCAGGGTTTTGCAGGATGACTAACCTTGTTTCTCCCATGAACGGGAAGGTTTCTGCATCTTCTAAGGCTGATTCTATTGGCGTTTCTTCGAGATCATAAACAGATAAATTAAAATCCTTTTCATCGTCCTCTAGTACGTGTTCTATCAATAGCTGCTTTGTTTCATTTATGAGGAACGCTTCCGTTCCAAATAACAAATAAACAGGGTCTATCTGTTTTTTGCTGATTTTTTTCCAAATATCCAATACCAATGCCCTTCGCTCCGATCGTTTTACTGTTTTCCTAATCCTTATCGTAAAGAAGCTTGGACATTTTGACAAGCATTCTAAGGGAATTGGCCGCGCCTTTCCAGCCAATTCCCTTATTTATATTGAACGCTGGGATATAAGGCCTAGGATACTTATATAACAGCGGTGCACCTTTGTATGTTTATTTTTACCCTTGATGTGAAAAGTATTTGTGACAACTCTTGTCAATTATAAAGTTCACCGGTATTTGATGAGACCAAGGTGTATGGATATTGAAATCAGACAATAAAGGTAAGCGATTGAAGAAAACTGGATTTTTGAAAGTAAATCGCTTATACTATAAGAAATGCGCGAGTGCCTTGGTCAGCTCGAGAGGGCTACGCTTGGGAGCTTGATAGTAATCTGAATGCAATAAGAATACTTTCTTTAAAAAGTATTGAAATAGGGGGGATTGACTGTGAATCAATTCGAAAAGAATGTCCAAAGCAATCGCAATGACGCTGTTGACTCAGGGGTTGGATTCATCGTTTCTTTTGGATTCTTTGCAACAATGTTTATTATTGCGACAGTCGTGCAGCTCATCGGGAGTTAATAACGACTACATAGGATAAAGTTACCGGGGACTGCATGATTTAATGCAGTCTCTTATCATTTTTCACTAAGTTAGTGTGTTAGAAAAGGGGGATTTACTTTTTTTTACTTACCTGCTTTATATTATGGAATATGAGTAAAAAATGTTCCTGATTCACCCTTAAATCTGTAAATAGCAGCTCCATTTTTATCTGTACGGAGCGTATGGACCTTGCTATTATCCAGTCTTTCTAAAACCTCTCTATCTGGATGACCATACCGGTTTTTCAAGCCTGCGGAAATGACTGCATAATCAGGTGTCAAAGCCTCCAGGAATTTATCGGAGGTCGAATACTTACTGCCATGATGGCCAACCTTCAGCACATCGATATCAAGTTCTCCAATTCGATGAATCAATGCTTGTTCTCCTTCAATTCCAAGGTCCCCCGTAAACAGCCAGGTTCTCCCCCCAAATCTTGCCTGGAGAATGATGGATCGTTCATTGCGTTCCCCCATCGATCCAGATGGTCCGAGTATTTTAAACTCCCCTTCAGCTATTTCCCATGCATTTCCTTCTCCTCCAAAATAAATCATCGTTCCTTCCGCTGCTGCCATTGTAATTATATCCAATTCGAGTTTTGACCTTTCAGTAGAACGCGGCAAAATCATTTGTTCAACTTGAATTTCACCAAATAAAGAAACAGCACCTCCAATATGATCTGCATCCCCATGTGTCAAAATTAATTTATCAATTTTTCTTATTCCTTTACTTTT
>DMSR01000164.1 GCA_003457145.1 Bacillus sp. (in: firmicutes) | reverse complement strand
TTGGAATTGCGATGGTGATTGCGATTGGACTCGTTTACTTGACAATGTTAATTACCTTTGGCCAGGCAAGGATTCCATTCATCATTCTATCATCCCTGGTTTTCGTACCAGTTGGCTCACTGCTTGGCTTGTGGATTGCTGGCGAGCCAATGTCTGTCAGTGTAATGATTGGGTTATTGATGCTCATTGGAATCGTGACAACGAACGCAATTGTCCTCGTTGACCGAATCGGGCAGAACCGAGTCGAAAAGGCTATGACGATACGGGAAGCACTAGTCGAAGCAGGAGTTACAAGACTTCGTCCAATCCTAATGACTGCCTTTGCAACCATTGCAGCACTAATTCCTTTGGCGCTGACAACTTCATCTGGCACACTGATTTCAAAGGGGCTGGCAGTAACTGTAATCGGGGGACTCACCTCCTCAACACTGCTGACACTAATCCTTGTTCCAGTCATCTATGAAATGTTTTTCTTCAGGCAGGTTAGGAAGGAAGGCGGTGAGTAAACTGATTCCAGTTTCGTCTGGAATATAATTCACCGACGTTTATAAGTGTTAATCTAAATCCCTTATATCATTATTGAACCAGAAAAACGAAATGAATACAGAAAAAGCGAAGCCAAGGGGCTTCGCTTTTCTTGTTATAGCTTGCTGTCATCAACTGAATCAAGCCAGCTTTCAATTTCTCCAATAACGGATTCTACACAGCCATCTTCAAACGGCGATATTAAATTTGCCTCTTTCACAAGCTCTGTGAACGGCATGCTGCCTCCCAGCTTACATAGTCTAGCGTAATCATTCCATGCTTCTTCCTGGTTTTCACGCGAACGTTTCCAGAATTGGAAAGCACAGATCTGGGCAAGCGTATAATCAATGTAATAGAATGGCGTATTATAGATATGACTCTGTCTCTGCCAAAAGCCGCCAGACTCCAGGTATGAATTCCCATCATAATCCTTGTGAGGCTGGTACTTCCTTTCGATTCTACGCCAATGCTGATTGCGCTCTGCAGGAGTAGCTTCCGGATTTTCATATACCCAGTGCTGAAATTCATCCACCGAAACCCCGTAAGGAAGGAAGAGAAGGCCGCTGCTCAAATGAGAGAATTTATACTTGTCGGTATCCTCCTTAAAGAATAATTCCATCCATGGCCATGTAAAGAATTCCATGCTCATTGAATGTATTTCACACGCTTCATATGTTGGCCAATTGTACTCTGGGATTTCAAAGTGCCGGCTTGAATATACCTGGAATGCGTGTCCGGCTTCATGAGTCAGGACATCGATATCTCCAGAAGTACCATTGAAGTTCGAAAAGATGTACGGCGACTTATAATTTTCGATATAAGTACAATAACCTCCGCCAGCTTTTCCCTTTTTCGCAACTAAATCCATCAGGTTATTTTCATTCATATACCTGAAAAATTCACCTGTTTCATTTGAAAGCTCATTGTACATTTTTTGTCCATTTTCAACAATCCATGCTGCGCTTCCTTTAGGAGCTGCATTGCCTGTTTTGAAATCGAATGACTCATCATAATACTTCAGTTCGTCCAAACCAATGCGGTTTTTCTGGCGTTCCTTAAGCTTGGTTGCTACAGGTACAATATATTTATGGACCTGGTCCCTGAAAGCAGCGACCATTTCGCTGTCATAGTCAGTCCTGTTCATTCTGAAATAAGCCAGTTCAACAAAGTTTTTATAGCCAAGCTTATGGGCAATTTCTGTTCTCACCTTCACAAGCTCATCATAAATGCGGTCAAATTCTTCTTCATGTTCAGAGAAAAACGCAAACTTTGCCTCACTTGCCGTTTTCCTGGTTTCTCGGTCCTTAGCCTCTGTAAAAGGATGAAGTTGTGCAAGAGTCCTTTCTTCACCTTCAAACATGATCTTTGCTGATGCAGAAAGTTTTGTATATTCAGTTGAAAGCTTATTTTCCCTTTGCATCAGTGGAACAATTTCAGGTGAAAACTGTTTAAGTTGAGCCTCAGCAAGCGCGAACAGCTGTCTGCCCCATTTAGCTTCAAGCTTATCACGAAAAGGCGATGCTACAAGCGCTTCATAGTATTTAGTAACAAGACCTTCAACATGAGGCTGAAGCTCGTCTAGAAAATCCTGTTCTGCTTTATAGAACTCGTCTTCTGTATCAATTGAATGGCGGATATAGCACAGGTTAAACATTGTGCTCACATCATTGCGCAACTCATTTATTCCATCCATAGCTGCACTTTGATCTTCCACAGAACCAGCATTTTTGAATTGTTCCAGTTTTTTATCGAATTTAACGGTTACCTCGTCTAAACTTGGACGGGTATATGTATATTGCTCAAATTTCATCGTATATGCCCCCTTATCTCTATGTGGGATTAGTCAATCCACGTCTCCTTCCTATTCTACGGTAAATATCAGATTTCCTCTATATTCCTGTAAAAAAGAAAAAAACGGCGTGTATGCCGTTTTTTTGATATAAGATTTCAAATTTTTTACTTTATAATAAACTTTCTACAGCATTTTATCAGGCTTAAGGGCTCATCTCTTACTGCTCCCTAACTAAACAATTCATGGAAATCAAAAAAATGCAGAAGTCGATTTTTACTTTTGGAAAAGAAAGCAACAAGGTCAACGAAAAGATCCTTAGTATTTGCTTACCGATAGACCGAGCTTCTTAAGCAGCTCAATTGCCGTTTCCTTTTCATCAGCTGAGAGACTGCCCATCAATTCATGAATCAAGGCACTATGCTCAGGGAATATTTCTTCAATCATTTTCTTCCCATTATCAGAGATTTTGGCGTATGTCACCCTTCTGTCTTTTGGGCATGCAACTCTATTTAAGTAGCCCTTTTCTTCTAGTTTATCTACAACATAAGTGATGCTGCCGCTTGCCAGTAATATTTTCCCGCCAATTTGCTGTAATGGCTGCTCACCTTTATGATACAAAAGCTCCAACACTGCAAATTCTGTCGGATTCAGTCCATTTTTCTGGATTACCCTGTTCACTTTCTCATTAACAGCCCTGTAAGCCCTGGACAGTACGATGAATAATTTTAAAGATTGACCTTCACTCTCTTTGTACATATATTTTCATTCCTTTACCTTAAACGACTTTTACTTACATAGAGTATATCTGATATGAAGCAGTTTTTCAGTAATTCCGTGTATTTTCTTCTTAAATACTATTTTACGCTTCATACTGTTTTAATCATACCTGCTCCTCTAAAATGAGCACTTGTTTAAAAAACTGTCCAATGTGGGAAAAATACAGGCATCACTAAAACCTTATAGAAACAGGAGTGGTTATTAAATTATGGGAAAAGGCTTTAAAGGTATAGCAATTATCATCATTATAGTAATCGTCGGAGCAATCTTTATGCTGATGGGAAGCTATAACAACTTTGTAACCGAAGAAGAGAATGTAGACCAGGCCTACGCACAAGTCGAGAACCAGCTGCAAAGAAGGCTAGACCTAATTCCGAACCTAGTAAATACGGTAAAAGGGTACGCATCGCATGAGAAGGAAGTCATCCAGTCCATTTCTGATGCAAGAGCAAGACTGGCTGGAGCTAGAACACCTGAAGAAGAAGCAACCGCAAACTCAGAACTATCGGGTGCGTTGAGCCGCTTGCTCGTAGTAGTGGAGAACTATCCCAATTTGAAGGCAGACAAACAATTTACGCAATTAATGGATGAACTTTCAGGCACTGAAAACAGATTAGCTGTTGCAAGAAAAGACTATAATAACCAAGTTTCAGTTTATAACAAGAAGGTCAAGCGATTCCCAGGTGCTATTGTCGCAAGCATCACCGGTTTTGACGAAAAAGAATATTTCCAGGCGGACCCTCGGGCGGAAGAAACCCCTGCGGTTGATTTTGGAGGCTGACAATGGTCCATAAGAGATTCTCCGGGATAGCAGCCCTTCTATTTACCTTGCTGCTCCCAACCGGAGCAATCGCAGCACCAATTGAAATTCCGGCACCTGTTGGAGACATTTATGTCCAGGATTTCGCTAATATCTTAAATGACCATGAAGAGGAACAACTGCGCAATATAGGAAGACAAGTTGAAAATCAAACCACCTCTCAGATCGCAATCCTTACAGTGAATTCAATCGGCGAAAACAGCATTGAAGAATATGGGGTAGAAGCATATCGCACATACGGGCTGGGAACTAGAGAAAATAATAATGGCGTGCTCCTCGTACTCGCAATGCAAGAAAAGAAAGTGAGGATCGAAGTTGGCTACGGTCTTGAAGGAACAATACCTGATGGAAAAGCAGGAAGAATCCTTGACGAATATGCAATTCCACATTTAGTTAATGGCCAGCCTAGTCTGGCAATCATGAATACGTATCAGGCGCTGGCCAATGAAGTCACCGGCGCGAGCGAATTTGGAAGTGAGCCCAGTGAGCCCGAGGCCCAGGAATTTCCTATCCCGACCTGGCTGCTCATCATTATCGTTTTCGCAGTTGTCGTCCTTGATTTCCTATTCTTCGGAGGCACCCTAACCTACCTGCTCCTCTCAATCATCTCAAGAGGCGGAGGCGGCCCACGTGGTGGAGGCGGTGGCTCTTCCGGTGGCGGTGGAGCAAGCAGGGGTTGGTAGTATTGGAGAAAACATCAGCTGAAGCCTGATGTTTTCTTTTGGCACAATCCTTAACACTCTATTGAAACAGCCTATCAAATAATATAGGTGAATAGTATGTATCCACAATTCCTGCGCTACTTTTGTCATGCCTGCAGCTGCACCGGACATGATATTCAGATTTTAAAAATTACCCAGAAATTCTTTGGTCATTAATTTACCAACCATCTCTCCATAATAACTACTTTTCTTACTATCCAAATTATAATCTTTATATATTTCTTCCTAAAAGCTATTTTTATTTTTAGTCTTTTTGTAAAATAAAATCTAGGAAACCGAAATACTTTTAGAAGGAGCAAACAATGAGCCAATCAGCAACAGCCATCAAGCCTAAGCCACAAATGCAGAACGAGACATCTTATAAAATCCTTTTTATTATAGGTTTATGTCATTTATTGAACGATTCGATTCAGGCCGTCATTCCTGCAATGTTCCCGATCCTTGAGAAATCCATGGGTTTATCGTTCACCCAATTAGGAATGATTGCATTTTCACTTAATATCGTTTCATCTCTACTGCAGCCAGTTATTGGCATGGCGACCGATAAGAAGCCTATGCCTTATGCCCTTCCGATCGGCTTGACCTCTACCATGTTCGGGGTTCTTGGTCTCGCCTTTGCATCTAGTTTTGAGCTTGTTATACTTTCTGTGTTATTCATAGGTCTTGGCTCTGCCGTTTTCCATCCAGAGGGTTCAAGGGTGGCATACATGGCAGCCGGACCGCGCAGGGGCCTTGCCCAGTCTATCTATCAGGTTGGAGGAAATTCAGGACAGGCGCTTGCTCCGCTTATAACGGCTGTCATCCTAGTTCCTCTGGGGCAAATCGGCGCAGCGTGGTTTACAATAGTAGCTGCCGTTGCTGTCGCATTGCTTGTATACATTGCAGTCTGGTACACGAGGAAGCTTAATCTCGAGAAAATAGCCTCAAAGGCGAAGCAGTCCACCATCCATCGGAACAAAGGTATTTCTAAAAATATAAAGCTTGCACTCATCCTTATTTTATTTTTAATCTTCGCCAGATCTTGGTATATATCTGGCATGACAAATTTTTATGCCTTTTATGCGATTGATAAATATGGACTTACAATAAAACAATCACAAATTTTCCTGTTTGCTTTTCTGGTAGCTGGAGCATTTGGCACATTCTTTGGCGGTCCTCTCGCTGATCGTTTTGGTAAAAAAAATGTCATTTTCCTTTCAATGATTGCTACTGCTCCTTTGTCTGCAATAATCCCATTTGTTCCATCGGTTACGGCGTTCATACTATTGGCTCTCAGTGGCTTTATCCTGATGTCCAGCTTTTCTGTTACGGT